>NZ_JBFODJ010000013.1:0-148564 GCF_040908265.1 Aeromonas sp. R5-1 | reverse complement strand
TGCGAGAGTAGGACACTGCCAGGCACCCAATACAAGAAACCCCGCTCACTCGAGCGGGGTTTTTTATTGCCTGAAATTCAGCCCTCACTGGAGGGTAAGCGGGCACTATGGTGCGGTCTCCCGCCGTGTTTTCTGATACTCGCATTCATCATCCCAGCCAATATCGGGTTGTTTGTGGCCTGTCTCTGCTCTATATCTATTCGAATACCCGCATTCTGGATATAAAAAGCACAGAATGTGATGCTTCTACCTTTCTTGTCATGCCTGCTCTGGTTTAATTCCCGGGTCCACATCGATGGACCAAGGAATCACAATAATTTGAGGAATGGACACATGTTCAAAAGAACAGTAACGATGATGCTGGCGGCGGGAACCCTGGTATTAGGCGGTTGCGCATCCAATGGTGGTGCAGAGCAGGCGGCGGCGGACAACAGTGACTTCGGCGGCAAGTCCATCTACCTGCGTGGTGAGATGAACGACTGGATGGCCACCGACGAAAGCAAGGTCGTCAAGGTTGCCGACAAGCTCTACATGGCCAAGGGGACGCTCAAGAAAGAGTGGGCTCCTTACAAGTTCAAGTTTGCCGACTCCGGCTGGAGTTGTGGCACCAACTTCGGTTACAAGAGCCCGAGCGATGGCGTTGCCGTGCTCGGCGGGGAACCTGTACCGGTCAACCCGTGCTCCAAGTATGAGGACATGAAGTTCTCGCCCGAGGCGGATGGCGTCTATGAGTTCTATCTGAATATGGCGGGTGAGACTCCGAGCGTATACGTCAAGAAACCCTGAGATAGTCTCTCGCTTTAAATCTCTCGGAAATTGAACCGGTTAAATGCCCTGGCCCAGAAATCTGCTGGCCGGGGCATTTTTTTAGGATAGAATCGGCGCCCTTATGACGGATAAAGCACAATATATTGTGCTTTGAGTTCTTAAATTCACTACTGGTAGTATTTTTGTCACGATATTACCCCATTCACAGGAGGTTGATTGACCATGGCTAAATCCATTCCGGTACAGGAGGGCGTCACCGCCAGCCGCCAGATCCCTCTGCAGGAGACGTCTCTCGAGATCTGGGACAGTAAGTATCGTCTCAAGAGCATGGATGGCGCCCCCATCGACGGCTCCATCGACGAGACCTACCAGCGTGTCGCTCGCGCGCTGGCTGCGCAGGAGCGCGAACCCGACACCTGGTATGAACCCTTCCTGTGGGCCCTGCGCAATGGTGCCATTCCGGCGGGCCGTATCACCTCCAACGCCGGGGCGTTTGAGCACAAGCCGGCGACCTCCACGATCAACTGCACCGTCTCCGGCACCATTGAGGATTCGATGGACGATATCCTCGGCAAGGTGCACGAGGCGGGGCTGACCCTGAAGGCGGGTTGCGGCATCGGTTACGACTTCTCGACCCTGCGACCGCGCGGAGCCTTCGTCTCGGGAGCGGGGGCCTATACCTCGGGGCCGCTCTCCTTCATGGATATCTACGACAAGATGTGCTTTACCGTCTCCTCTGCCGGTGGCCGTCGTGGCGCCCAGATGGGCACCATGGATATCCGTCACCCCGATGTCGTCGAGTTCATCCAGGCCAAGCGGGAGGATGGTCGCCTGCGTCAATTCAACCTCTCCCTGCTCATCACCGAAGAGTTCGTCAGTGCGGTGAAGGAGGATGCCCCCTGGCAACTGATCTTCCCCTACACCGCCAAGGAGGTGGAGCAGGATGGCATCGCGCTGGATGACCCTGCGAGGGTGGTCTGGGCGGACTGGCCCAACAAGGAGGGTGTGGTGATCAACGAGCTGGGCCAGGTGGCCTGCAAGGTCTACAAGACCCTGCCCGCGCGCAAGCTGTGGAACGTCATCATGACCTCTACCTACGACTATGCGGAGCCCGGTTTCATCCTGATCGACAAGGTGAACCAGATGAACAACAACTGGTTCTGCGAAGAGATCCGTGCCACCAACCCTTGCGGTGAACAGCCTCTGCCGCCCTATGGGGCCTGCCTGCTGGGCTCGGTCAACCTGACCACCTTCGTGCGCGATCCCTTCACCGAGCAGGCCGCCTTCGACTGGCCCGCGTTTCGCAAGGTGGTGGCCATCTTCACCCGCATGCTCGACAACGTGGTGGAGATAAACCAGCTGCCGCTGGCCAAGCAGCGCGAGGAGATCACCGCCAAGCGTCGCCACGGCATGGGCTTCCTGGGGCTGGGCTCGACCCTCACCATGCTGCGCATCAAGTACGGCTCTGCGGCCTCCGTCGCCTTCACCGAACAGGTCTCCCAGGAGCTGGCGATGACCGGCTGGCAGGAGTCTCTGCGTCTGGCGAAGGAGAAGGGGCCGGCCCCCATCATGGAGCAGGAGTTCGAAGTCACCGGCAAGATGCTGCGTCTGCGCCCCGAAATGGCGGCAGATGGCATCAAGCTCGGCGACAAGGTGAAGGGCAAGGTGTTGCATGCCCGCTACAGCCGCTATATGCAGCAGGTGGCCGAGGTGGATCCCGCTCTGGTAGCCGAGCTGGCCGAGGTGGGTGGACGCTTCACCCACCACAGCAGCATAGCGCCGACCGGTACCATCTCCCTGTCGCTCGCCAACAACGCCAGCAACGGCATCGAGCCGAGCTTTGCCCACCACTACAGCCGCAATGTCATCAAACCGGGCAAGAAGAGCAAGGAGAGCGTGGATGTCTACTCCTTCGAGCTGCTGGCCTATAGAGAGCTGGTGAACCCGGCCGCCATGCCCTATGCCGAGGAGGAGGGTAGCCGCCTGCCGGATTACTTCATTACCGCGGACGACATCACGCCGACCGGGCACGTGGATATCCAGGCGGCGGCTCAGCGCTGGATCGACTCCTCCATCTCCAAGACCGCCAACGTGCCGACCGATTTTCCGTTCGAGCAGTTCAAGGATATCTACCTCTATGCCTCGGACTCCGGCCTCAAGGGCTGTACCACCTTCCGCTTCAACCCGGCCGCCTTCCAGGGCGTGCTGGTGAAGGAGAAGGATCTGGAGAACACAAGTTACGAGTTCACCCTGGAGGATGGCACCGTCATCACGGCGAAGGGGAACGAGGAGATCGAATACGATGGCGAGCTGCACACCGCCGCCAACCTTTATGACGCCTTGAAAGAAGGCTATTACGGCAAGTTCTGAGGACGAGACATGGTCAAGAAGATCGACAGAAAAATCGTCGCCTACAAGGTAAAAACCCGGGATGAGCCGCAAGATGCGCCGACGCCCCAGGATGACGTGGTGCACATGCATGAAACCGTGCTGCGCCCGGAACGGTTGATGGGCACCACCTACAAGCTGAAGACGCCGGAGCACGTCTCCGAGCACTCGCTGTTCATCACCATCAACGACATCATTCTTAACGAGGGCACGGTGCACGAGACCCGGCGCCCGTTCGAGATCTTCATCAACTCCAAGAGCCTGGAGCACTATCAGTGGATAGTGGCGCTGACCCGCATCATCTCGGCGGTGTTTCGCAAGGGAGGGGACGTCACCTTTCTGGTGGAGGAGTTGCGCTCCGTGTTCGATCCCAAGGGGGGCTACTGGAACAAGGGCAAGTACGTGCCTTCGCTCATCGCCGAAATTGGCAACGTGATCGAAACCCATCTCACCGAGATCGGCATGCTCAAGGTGCCTGGGCTGGACGAGCACCAGCAGGCGTTCCTGGCCGAGAAGCAGGCGCAATTGCAGGCACAGCAACAGGCAGAAGAGCAGCCGGCGGGCAGCGGTTTCCCACCCAGTGCCGCGCTCTGCTACAAGTGCCACACCAAGGCGCTGGTGCAAAAGGATGGCTGCATGACCTGTCTCAACTGCGGGGATTCCAAGTGCGGTTGAGGGGCTGATTGCCACCAAAGGCCGGCGACATGCCGGCCTTTTCGTTGCTGATTTTATATTCGAACGACGCCCATGATGGCAGCGATTTGTTGCGCACAGGTAAATTCGGGCGTAGCGTTGGGGGTAATAAAACTGTCACGGCCGTGTGGTTTCAATGACATCTGAGATTCACACACGTGGCACCTTCAGTGCCAAGGAGGATGCTTATGGACAACACGGACCGAAAGCTGTTTATCCTGGATACCAACGTTCTGCTTCACGAACCCCTCGCCATCTACTCCTTCAAAGAGCACGACGTGCTCATCCCCATGACGGTGCTCGAAGAGCTCGACAACATCAAGGATCGCCAGAAGGACGTCAGCCGTGATGCCCGCATCGCCATCCGTGCCCTGGAAGATGTCTTCCGCGATGCGACTCCGGAGCAGATAGTGCAAGGAGTGGCACTGGCCGGCGAGGCGAGCGGCCGTATCTCCATCTTCAGCGATCACCATCTGCCCCAGGATGCCGAGGTGTTCACCGACAAGGAGGCGGACAACCGCATCATCAACGCTGCCCTCTATCTGCAGAAGCACGAGATGAAGCGTCAGGTGGTGCTGGTCACCAAAGACATCAACATGCGCCTCAAGGCCAAGGGAGCAGGTCTTGCCCATGTGGAGGATTACCGCAGCGACCAGCTCATCGACGACATCCGCCTGCTCGCCAAGGGCTTCCAGGTGGTGCCCGGCAGCTTCTGGGAGCGGGTCGGCGAGTGCGACAGCGAGACCCATGGCCGCGACACAGTGCATGTGATCGACTCGAACCTGCTGGAGGGGGTGCACGTCAACCAGTACCTGCTGGACGAGGAGAACTTCTTTGCCGCGCGGGTACTGAGCCACGACGGCAACAAGATCTGCCTGAAAGATCTCGGCCGCGAGCGGCTGATGTCCCGCAAGGCCTGGGGGGTGCATCCCAAGAACGTCTATCAGGGCATGGCGCTGGATGCCCTGCTGGATCCGCACATCGACCTGGTGATCCTGACCGGCCCGGCGGGCTGCGGCAAGACCCTGCTTGCCATGGCGGCGGCGCTGGAGCTGGTGATCGAGAAGGGGATCTACGAGAAGGTGATCGTCACCCGCAATACCCCGGAAATTGCCGAGAGCATCGGCTTCCTGCCCGGGACCGAAGAAGAGAAGATGATGCCCTGGCTGGCGGCGGTGACCGACACCCTGGAGGTGCTGCACAAGCAGGACGAGAACATGAGCGGGTCCCTCAGCTACATCATGGAGAAGGCCAATATCCAGTTCAAATCGGTCAACTTCATGCGCGGGCGCAGCATCCAGAACACCTTCGTGCTGCTGGACGAGTGCCAGAACCTGACCGCGTCCCAGATCAAGACCATCATCACCCGCTGCGGGGAGGGGACCAAGATCGTCTGCTCTGGCAACCTGGCTCAGATCGACTCCAACTACCTGAGCCCGGTGACCTCGGGTCTGACCTACATCGTCGAGCGGTTCAAGGACTTCGACGGCAGTGCCAACATCTTCCTGAACGGGGTGGTGCGCAGCAGGCTGGCTTCGTTCGCCGAGGAAAATCTCTGATTTGACGGGATCTCTGCATGAGAAAGGGGAAGCCGGACGGCTTCCCCTTTTTTGATCCCGCCTATCTCATGCCTCTCTCGGTCGGCCCAGGTAGCGCAGCAGCCCGGGGTGATCGCTGCTGTGCAGGATATCCGGCTTGCCCTGCAAGGCGATGCGCCCCGCGTCGATGAAGAGCACCTGATCGGCGATGAGCTGGGCATCCTCCTGGGAACGACAGGGAGAGACCATCAGCTTGTCAGCCCTTCACTGTGGCGCCAGAGCGCGGCCCAGGTAGCGCAGCAGCCCGGGGTGATCGCTGCTGTGCAGGATATCCGGCTTGCCCTGCAAGGCGATGCGTCCCGCGTCGATGAAGAGCACCTGATCGGCGATGAGCTGGGCATCCTCGGGGTTGTGAGAGACCATCAGCACGGTGATGCCCTGCTCGCAGGCGAGGCGGGCGACCTCCGCCAGCATCTCCCGGCGCAGGGCCGGATCGAGGGCCGAGAAGGGCTCGTCCAGCAGCAGCAGCGGCCTGCCCCGCACCAGGGCGCGGGCCAGCCCCACCCGCTGCTGCTGGCCGCCGGAGAGCTGCTCCGGCAGGCGCGTCAGCATCTCCCCCAGGCCCACCTTGTCAGCGGCCTCCTGCACCTGCCTTTTCTGGGCCGGATTCAAGCGCAGGCCGGGATGCAGGCCGATGGCGATGTTGTCGAACACCGACAGGTGCAGGAAGAGGTTGTGATCCTGGAACAGGGTGGTGACCGGGCGCTCGGCGGGGCCCAGTGACAGCAGATCCTGGCCGTCGAAGGTGAGGGTGCCCGACTCCACTGGCACGAAGCCCGCGATCATGCCGAGCAGGGTGGACTTGCCGGCGCCGCTCGGACCGATGAGGGCGGTGATCTCCCCCTTGGGCAAGGTCGCACTGAAGGTCACCTGCCAGTCGGGATAACTGGTGACCAGTTCCTCAATTACCAGCATGTTTGGCTCCTGAATGTCGTTTTATAGAACAACAAGTAAGAAAAATTGATGAAAGGCAGCGTGAGTGACTGCCCCAAGGGGTGCCCCAGGGGCGTGCCCAGCCGGATCCTGGGGGCAGGGAGGCGGCAATGCCGCCGGGGATCAGTGATCCACATGCCTGCCTCCCAGTCCTCGCTCCACCAGCCAGAACAGGGAGAAGCAGAGGGTAAGCAGCAGCAGGGCGGTGGCGGCCGCCTCGGTCAGCCGGTAGCTGCCGAGCTGTTGATAGAGCAGCCAGGGCAGGGTAGTGAGGGTCTGGCTGCCGAACATGGCGATGGCCCCGAGATCCCCGAGGGACAATATCATCGAGAGAGCCATGGCCAGGGCCAGCGGGCGGCGAAGCAGGGGCCACTCCACCAGGCGCAGGCGATGCAGGCCGCGCACCCCCAGGCTGTCCGCCAGCCGATCGTACTGGCGCACCACCAGTTGCATGGGGGCCGAGAGGGTGCGCAGCACATAGGGCAGCGCCATCAGGGCGTTGACCAGCACCACCAGCCAGGGGCCCAGGGCAAAGACGTCGGTAAAGGGCATGAACAGGATGAAGAGGCCGGTGGAGAGCACCACCGCCGGGATCATCAGGATTATGGAGCCGCTGGCCTCCCACAGGGCGGCGGCCCGCCGTTTGCGATCCCGCACCCTCAGGTGCCGGCTGGTGAGCAGCAGCCCGGCGCCGAGCAAAGTGGCCAGGGAGCCCGCCGCCAGGGCTATGCCCAGGGACTGCCCCCCTGCCTGCCACAGCCGGGGTGAGCCGAGCGCCGCCAGCAGACCGGGGTTGAACCCGGCGACCACGATGGCCAGCAGGGGCGGCAGGAAGATGGCGAGCCCCATGGTCAGGGCCAGGCCATCCACCAGAGCGCTGCCCTTCTGGTGTCTGTCGGGACGCAGGCAGGGGCGACGGCTGGTGAGGCGACTGGCCGGGGTGGTCTGCAGCTTGTGTTGCAGCAGGAGCAGGGCCAGGGTCAGCAGCAGTTGCACCAGGGCGAGCCCGCCAGCGGTGGCGAGATCGAAGTCAAAGCGCAGCGCCTGGTAGACAGCTACCTCCAGTGTGGTGGACTTGGGGCCGCCCCCGAGCGCCAGCACTGTGGTGAAGCTGGTGAAGCAGAGCATGAAGATGAGGCTGGCGAGCCCCGGCAAGATGCCGCGGATGAGCGGCCACTCCAGCAGCCGGAAGATGTGGGAGGAGCGCATGCCGAGCTGGCTGGCGAGGCGCCAGGAGGACTCGGGGATGCTCTCTATGCTCTGCAGGATGAGGCGGGCGGCCAGGGGCATGTTGAAGAAGACATGGGCCAGCAGGATGCCGAACAGGCCATAGAGATAGTTGCCGGGATCCAGGCCCAGGCCGTGCAGCAGTTGTGGCAGCCAGCCCTGACGACCGTGCACCGCCACCATGCCGAAGATGGCGATGATGACCGGCAACACCAGGGAGAGGCCGAACAGCTTGAGCAGCAGGCGGCGTCCGGTGAAACGGCGTCGCGCCAGGGCTCTGGCCACCGGGATGGCAAGCCCCAGGCTCAGCAGGGTGGAGAGCAGTGCCTGCCAGAGGCTGAAACCCAGCACGTGGCGCAGGTAGGGATCGCCTAGCAGGGCGCGGGGGGAGAGGGCCCCTGCCTGCCACAACAGGGCGACCAGCGGCCCAATGGAGAGCAGCAGGATGACCAGGGTGGCTGCACTGCCGGGCAGCCACCAGAAGGTGCGACGACCTGAACTCACTGGGTGACGGCTTGCAGCCATTCGCGGATCCACCCCTTGCGGTTGGCGGCCACCTCGTCAGAGCTGAAGGTGAGTGGCTTAGCTACGGTGATCATCTGTTCGAACCCCTTGGGCAGCGCCACGTCTGTCACCGGATACATCCAGTTGCCGCCGGGGATCTCGTTCTGGAAGGCGGGGCTCACCATGAATTGTAGGAACTGGTCAGCCAGTTTGCCCTGTGTGGCGCCCTTGAGCTTGGCCGCTACTTCCACCTGGCGGTAGTGACCCTCCTCGAACGCGGCCGCCCGGTACTGGGGTTTGCTCTCGGCAATCAGGTGATAGGCGGGGGAGGTGGTGTAGGAGAGCACCATGTCCGCCTCGCCGTCGAGGAACATGCCGTAGGCCTCTGACCACCCCTTGGTGACGGTGACCGTCTTTTTGGCCAGTTGCGCCCAGGCGGTCGGTGCCTCATCCCCGTAGACCGACTTCATCCAGAGCATCAGCCCCTGGCCCGGGGTGGAGGTGCGGGGATCCTGATAGATCACCTTGATATCGGGGCGTGCTACCAGCTCCTTCAGGCTCTTGGGGGGCTGCTTGAGCTTGTTGCTGTCATAGACGAAGGCGAAGTAGCCGTAGTCATAGGGGACAAAGGTGTCGTCCTGCCAGCCACCCGGCACCTTGAGGCCATCGAGCCTGGTGGCATGGGGGGCGAACAGGCCGCTCTGCTTGGCCTCGTTGATGAGGGCATCGTCCAGCCCCAGCACCATGTCGGCCTTGCTGTGCTGGCCCTCCAGCCGCAGCCGGTTGAGGATGGCGACGCCATCCTCGAGGGGCACCAGATTGAGGGTGCAGCCGCACTCCTTCTCGAAGGCCTGCTTGATCTTGGGACCGGGTCCCCATTCGGCGGCGAAGGAGCCGTAGGTGTAGACGGTGAGGGTGTCGGCGGCAAACGCCTGGGCAGAGAGCAGGCTGGTGGCGATCAGCAGCAGGGTCTTCATCAATGGCACTCCTGTGGGTATCGGGGTGCTCATCAATGGCACCTCGCGTGTGGTGAGCGCCGGCGGATGAGGGCACAAAAAACGCGCGCCATGCCTCAAATTCCTCCGCCAGCATTATCTGGATCAGGTTCACGGGTATAATCTCAGCGGTAAACCGCACCCCGTTTGAGCAACGCATCGCATTGTATTGGCGTTCCTGGGGGGAGGCCAGCACTATGTTTCACGGGCCGCATCGTGCGAGCCACCACCAAGGAGGAAGTCCCCAGTGATCACCAGCACCAAGGAAAGACGTGCCTTCCAGCGCATGGTCATCAATGCCCCCGTCACCCTGTTCCAGCATCAGCAGGTGCTGGAGGGGGTCTGCCGGGATCTCAGCGCCAACGGCATGGGCGTCGAGGTGAACAAGCACGAGTTCGATCTGGCCCAGCCCATCCGGGTGAGCCTGGCGACCAGCAGCAATCTTCTGCCTCCCTTCGAGGCCCAGGCTCGCATCGTGCGGGTGCTGGAGGAAGAAGACGGTCTCCTGCTGGCGCTGGAGTTTCTCTCCCTCACCTGAGACCCGGGTGCCCGTCCTCCTCGAGACAGGCCAGCCATGGGCTGGCCTGTCTCATTTCCCCTCATCCTGCACCGGCTGCACGCTCAACTGGCCGCTGTCGACCAGCGTCTTGCTGGTGGGCGCGAGCTGGCCCATGGGCAGCTGGGCCGGGCCGGTCGGCTCCATCAGGAGATAGGTCTCCCCCGTCCGGCTCAAGGTGGCGTCCCCCGGCTTGGCTGGCAGGGCCACCCCCAGCAGGGCATGTCCCGGCACGAACACCATGGCCTGCTTGAGATCGGGATACCCCTGGGCCAGCAGGGCGGCCATCAGGGTCACCTTGCTGTCGCAATCCCCCCGGTTCTGCTCCAGCACCTGGCGCGGGCTCAGAAACCCCTTGCCAGAGCGGCCCGACTGGCTGTCGAGCAGTTGATAAGGGATGGCCTGGATGAAGTCGAGCATGTGGGCCACCGTCTTTTGGCGCGCCTCGGTCTCGGTGGCCCCTTCCTGCTTGAGCTGCTCCATCAACGGGGCCAGTTCGTCCCGGCTCTCCAGGGCGATGCGCACATGATCCTGCTTGATGGCGGGAGCGCCGTCGGGGGCAGTGAAGGGCTGGAAGTAGTGCTGCGTGAGCCAGGCAGCCTCCAGTTTGGCCTGCTCGGGCTTGACCCATTGGGAGGCTTCCCGCGCCTTGTCGGCGTTGCGGCTCTTGATGCTGAGGCTCATGGCGGGGCGAACGAGGGAGAACTGCACCTCGGGGAACGCCAGGGGGGCCTGTTGCAGCAGGCTTTGCAGTACGTCTTCCTGCATCCTGGCCGGACGGTAAGCGATGAGAGGGGGCAGCTTGCCCGCCTCCAGCCGGTAGCTGAGCTGCTGCGCCTTGCCCTCCCTGTCCTGCCAGCCGACATTGAGCTGACCGCCACTGTTGGTGAAAGAGGTCTGCCCGCCCAGGGCCGGGAGGCTGAGCAGCAGGCAGAGCAATGAAAGGGCGCCCCTTGCGGACATGGGTGTCTCCTGTCGGACATGCAGAGGTGGCGGGCTTTGTACAGCGACCCGACAATAAAACAGGGAGCCTCGGCTCCCTGTTGATTCTACTCGCTTTCTTGTCGCAGGCTCGTCAAATCCAGCTTGGCTGCTTCGCCTCGAAGGCGCTGATGGCGGCCTCGTGCTGCAGGGTCAGACCGATGGCATCCAACCCGTTGAGCAGACAGTAGCGACGGAACTCGTCGATTTCGAAGCCGAACGTGAGGCTGCCTGCACGCACCTGGTTGGCCTCCAGATCCACTTCGATCTCGATACCCGGCTGGGCGGCGACCAGTTGGAACAGGGCGTCGACCTCCTCCTCTTTCAGACGAACCGGCACCATGCCGTTGTTGATGGCGTTGCCGTAGAAGATGTCGGCAAAGCTCGGGGCGATCATGGTCTTGAAGCCGTAGTCCGCCAGCGCCCAGGGGGCGTGCTCACGACTCGAGCCGCAGCCGAAGTTCTCGCGGGCCAGCAGGATGCTGGCACCAGCGAATTGCGGTTTGTTCAGTACGAACTCCGGGTTGGGCTGTTCCCCTGCATCGTCCAGGAAGCGCCAGTCGTGGAACAGGTGCTTGCCAAAGCCGATGCGGTTCACCTTCTGCAGGAACTGCTTGGGAATGATGGCGTCGGTGTCGACGTTGGCGCTGTCGAGGGGAACGACGATCCCTTTATGCTGTTTGAAACCTGTCATCATGTTCTCCTTGTCGTTACAGCGCGCGAATGTCGGCGAAGTGGCCGGTGACGGCGGCGGCGGCGGCCATGGCCGGGCTCACCAGGTGGGTGCGACCGGCACGACCCTGACGCCCCTCGAAGTTGCGGTTGCTGGTGGAGGCGCAGCGCTCCCCCGGTTGCAGCCGGTCGTTGTTCATGGCCAGACACATGGAGCAGCCGGGCAAACGCCACTCAAAGCCTGCCTCGATGAAGATCTTGTCCAGCCCCTCGGCCTCGGCCTGGGCCTTCACCTGCTCGGAGCCCGGCACCACCAGGGCCTGTACCCCGGCGGCGACCTTGCGACCGCGGGCGATGGCGGCAGCAGCGCGCAGATCCTCGATGCGGCTGTTGGTGCACGAACCGATGAACACCTTGTCGATGGCCACGTCGGAGAGCTTCTGGCCCGGTTGCAGGTCCATGTAGGCGAGGGCCTTGCGGGCGGACTGCTGCTCCACCGGATCGGCGAAGGATTCCGGTGCAGGGATGGGCTCATTGACGGCAATCACCTGGCCCGGGTTGGTGCCCCAGGTCACTTGCGGGGCGATGTCGGCGGCGTCGAGCACCACTTCGGCGTCGAAGTGGGCACCTTCGTCGCTCTTGAGGGTCAGCCAGTAGGCGATGGCCTGTTCCAGCGCCTCCCCCTTGGGAGCGAACTCCTTGCCACGGATGTAGTCGATGGTGGTCTGGTCGGGGGCAATCATGCCCGCTTTGGCGCCGAGCTCGATGGCCATGTTGCACACCGTCATGCGCCCTTCCATGGTGAGCCCCTCGATGGCTTCACCGGCGAACTCCACCACGTAGCCGGTCCCGCCTGCGTGACCCACCTTGCCGATGATGGCGAGCACCACGTCTTTGGCGCTGATGCCTGCGGCCAGCTTGCCGTTGACAGAGATACGCATGGTCCTGGCGCGGCCCTGTTTCAGGGTCTGGGTGGCCATCACGTGTTCCACCTCGGAGGTGCCGATACCGAATGCGAGCGAGCCGAAGGCGCCGTGGGTGGCGGTGTGTGAGTCACCGCAGACGATGGTGGTGCCGGGCAATGTGATGCCGAGCTCGGGGCCCATCACGTGGACGATGCCCTGATATTTGTGGTTCAAGTCATAGAGACGAACCCCGAACGCCTTGCAGTTGGCGGCGAGTGTCTCCATCTGGATGCGGGCCATCTCACCGGAGGCGGCGATGTCCTTGGTGGTGGTGGAGACGTTGTGATCCATGGTGGCCCAGGTCAGATCCGGGCGACGCAGCTGGCGGTTCATGGCGCGCAGGCCGTCGAATGCCTGGGGGCTGGTCACTTCATGCACCAGGTGACGGTCGATGTAGATGAGAGGGGTTTCCCCTTCCACTTCCCGCACCACGTGGGCGTCGAACACTTTCTGATAGAGGGTCTTGGACATTGCTCTCTTCCTTGTTATCTGGTGGCGTCAGATGCGTGCGGCGATCTGGCTGCCCATGTCGGCGGTGCTCTGTACCGGGTGCTTGGCGCTTGCCTGGTGCAGGTCGGCGGTGAAGTAACCTTCTGCCAGCGTCTGGGCCACGGCCTGCTCGATGGCCTGGGCGGCGGCTTCCTGGCCGAGGCTGTAGCGCAGCATCAGGGCGGCGGAGAGGATCTGGGCGATGGGGTTTGCGATCCCCTTGCCGGCGATGTCCGGGGCGGAGCCGCCGGCCGGCTCGAACAGGCCGAAGCCGGATTCGTTGAGGCTGGCGGAGGGGAGCAGGCCCATGGAGCCGGTGATCATGGCGCACTCGTCGGAGAGGATGTCACCGAACAGGTTGGAGCAGAGCAGCACGTCGAACTGGGACGGATCCTTGATGAGCTGCATGGTGGCGTTGTCGATATACATATGGTTCAGTTCGACGTCGGGATAACCCTTGGCGACCTCGTTTACCACCTCGCGCCACAGGATGGAGGAGGCGAGCACGTTGGCCTTGTCGATGGAGGTGACCCTGGCCTTGCGCACCCGGGCCGACTCGAACGCTATCTTGGCGATGCGCTCGATCTCGAAGCGGTGGTACACCTCGGTGTCGAAGGCTTTCTCGGTGGCGCCTTCACCCTCGCGCCCCTTGGGCTGGCCGAAGTAGATGCCGCCGGTCAGCTCGCGCACGCAGGCGATGTCGAAGCCGCGATCCGAGATGTCGGCACGCAGGGGGGAGAACTGCTCCAGACCGGTGTAGATGCGGGCCGGGCGCAGGTTGCAGAACAGTTTGAAGTGGGCGCGCAGGGGCAGCAGGGCGCCGCGCTCCGGCTGATCGTTGGGCGGCAGGTGTTCCCACTTGGGGCCGCCCACCGATCCGAACAGCACCGCATCGGCCGCTTCGCAGCCTTTGATCGTGCTCTGGGGCAGCGGTGTGCCGTGATTGTCGATGGCGATGCCACCCACGTCGTGACGGTCATAGTCGAGATTGAAGCCGAACTTGGCCTGCACCTTCTCCAGCACCTTGATGGCCTCTGCCATCACTTCCGGGCCAATGCCGTCACCCGGCAATACCGCGATCCGATAACTGCTCATACTCTCTCCGTCTTGATAGTGTTATTCCGTTTTATCCGGGAGGTAGGTCCGGGCCTTCGCCCTGACCCTTGCCCCCGATGTTGTGCTGTCATCTCGTCCGGCGGCGGGCTCAGACGGTTTCCGATCTGATGGTGTGGTTGCGCTCCATCTGCTCGGCCACCTGATCCGCGCGCCAGATGCTGTTGATCACGTGGACCAGGGCCTGGGCCGAGGATTCGATGATGTCGGTGGCCAGCCCCATGCCGTGGAACTTGCGCCCCTTGTACTCGGCGACTATGTCCACCTGGCCGAGGGCGTTCTTGCCCTCGCCCTTGCCCTTGAGTTCGTATTTGTCGATGCGGATCTCGTAGCCGGTGATGCGATTGATGCACTGGTAGACCGCATCCACCGGGCCGTTGCCGGTGGCTGCCTCGCACACCAGATCCTGGCCTACCTTCAGTTTCACCGAGGCGGTGGCCAGCACCGAGCTGCCGCTCTGCACGCCAAGGTACTCCAGCTTGAAGTGCTCCGGCTCCTCGTGGATCTGGCTGAAGAAGGCGAGGGCCTCCAGGTCGTAGTCGAATACCTGCCCCTTCTTGTCCGCCAGGACCAGGAACTTGGCGTAGAGATCGTCGAGGTCGTAGCTGCTCTCGGCGTAGCCCATGGACTCCATGCGGTGCTTGATCACGTGGCGACCGGAGCGGGAGGTCATGTTGAGGTTGTTCTGGGTGAGGCCGATGCTCTCGGGGGTGATGATTTCGTAGGTGTTCTTTGCCTTGAGCACCCCATCCTGATGGATGCCGGAGCTGTGGGAGAAGGCGTTGGCCCCGACGATCGCCTTGTTGGGCTGCACCGGCATGTTGCAGAGCTGGCTGACGAGGGTGCTGGTGCGGTGGATCTCGTGGTGGCGGATGTTGGTGTGCACCCCGAGCAGGTCGGCGCGGGTTTTCAGGATCATCGCCACCTCTTCCAGGGAGCAGTTGCCCGCCCGCTCGCCGATGCCGTTGATGGTGCACTCGATCTGGCGGGCCCCCATCTGCACGGCGCCGATGGAGTTCGCCACCGAGAGGCCCAGATCGTCGTGGCAGTGCACCGAGATGATGGCCTTGTCGATGTTCGGCACCCGGTTGAACAGGGTGTGGATGATGCCGGAAAATTCGGTCGGCACCGTGTAGCCGACGGTGTCCGGAATGTTGATGGTGCGGGCGCCGGCCTTGATGGCGGCCTCCACCATGCGGCAGAGGTTGTCGATCGGTGTACGACCCGCATCCTCGCAGGAGAACTCCACGTCGTCGGTGTAGCGCAGGGCGTGCTTGATGGCGCCGACCCCCATCTCCAGCACGTCTTCGAAGCTCTTCTTCAGCTTGCTCTCCACGTGGATGGACGAGGTGGAGATAAAGGTGTGGATGCGAAACGCCTCGGCCACTTTCAAGGCCTCGCCGGCGGCGTCGATGTCTTTTTGCAGGGCGCGAGCCAGGGCGCAGACCCGGCTGTTCTTGATGTGGCGGGCGATGGTCTGCACCGATTGAAAATCGCCGGGGGAGGAGACGGGGAAACCCACTTCCATGATGTCGACACCGAGCCGTTCCAGCGCCTGGGCAATCTGCAGCTTCTCCTTGACCGTCAAGCTGGCCGACAGCGCCTGCTCGCCATCACGCAAGGTGGTGTCGAATATGATGACTCGATCTGACATGTGACTTCCCTCTTCCTAAGTTCGGTGCGTGCATCCTGCATGGCATAAAAAAACCCGTGCGGGGTGCACGGGTTTCTGTAAATTCCGGCTATGCCTTAGCCCGGCTACAAGGATCCCGCGCGAGGAGTCGCGATTAGGGAGAGCAGTAGTAGCGGGGCGGCAATACGCATGATGACTCAATCCTTCCAGTCGATAACGCTACTACCAATATCGAGATTTTTATGCTGTGTCAACCTGAACGGACAGGTTCAATTCACTGGGTTATTTAATCGGATTGTAAAGGAGTGCAAATTCTCTTGTCCCATATTCGGTTCATGCCTGATTATCTGGTCATTCCTGCTGTACTCGATCACCCGCACAATCAGATCGACTTATCAGCCCTTGCTGAATTATCTGAGGTATTCCATGGAAAAACGCAGACCTGGCCGTCCAGTCGGACGTTCCGACATTCGTGACAAGCTGCTTGCCGCCGCACGCGAACGTTTTCTCAACACCCCCTACAGCAAGGTGACGACCCGCGAGATTGCCGAGCTGGCAGGCTCCAATCTGGCGATGATCCACTACTACTTCGGCAGCAAGGAAGGCCTCTACAAGGCGGTGCTGGGGGATGTGGCCGAGCCCCTCGAGCAAGCCTGGCACGACGAGAGCAGCAACCGCAGCCTGACCGATCTGCTCAACACCTACTATCAGGTGATGGCGCCCAACAGCGAGCTGACCTCCGCCATCTCCAGCGCATTGTCCACTGAAAAGAGCCCGGGGCGTGATTTTGTGCTGAGCCGCCTGCTGGATCGCCAACTTCCCCAGTTCGATGCCCTGCTCGAATCCATGCGCTCCAACGGCCAGCTGGCGGACAACCTGGACCCCGAGATGCTGAAGATCTCCTTCCTCAGCATGATGTGGCAGCCTTTCGTGATGAAGGATCTCTACGAACAGGTGTTTGGTCTGACGGTGGACGAGCACTTCATGAGCCGCCTCGCGGCCCACAACTGCCGCCTGATGGAAAACGGCCTGCGCGGTGCCCTGAACTGACTTTTTCGGGATGACGGATGAAAAAGGGCCCCTGGGCCCTTTTTTTCATCAATCTGTTATCTGGGCGTCAACGAAGTGTCATGCCGCCCTCCTAGTCTGCACTCAGGATGCAAGGGAGGGCCGTGATGAACAAGATCCAGCAATGGGACCTGCGGGTGTGCCGTGCCTGCCTGCTCCACCCCTACAATCAGCCGCAGGCCAGGATAAGCCGGCTTGTCTCCCGTACCGGTGATGGCCCCCTCTATGCCGTGGCGGCCTGCCTGCTCTGGTGGCAGGGGAGCGCCGGGCAGGAGGCGGTCAGGGTGGCGCTCTGGGCGTTTGCCCTCGAGTTGCCGCTCTACCTGCTGCTCAAGAATGCCCTCAAACGCCAGCGCCCGGCAGGGCTGCCTGTCTTCATCACCCCGTCGGATCGTTACAGCCTGCCCTCGGGCCATACCGCGGCCGCCTTTCTGATGGCGACCGTACTGGCCGCCAGTTTCCCGCTCTGGGCACCGCTGCTGTTTGTCTGGGCCGCGCTGGTGGGGGCGTCCCGCCTGCTGCTCGGGGTGCATTATCTGAGTGATCTGGTGGCCGGGGCGCTGCTTGGCGGTGGTTGCGCCCTCTGGGCGCTGGGTTGGAGCCAGGGATGAGGATACTGTTCGGCGTTCAGGGGACCGGCAACGGCCATATCAGTCGCAGCCGGACCCTGGCGCGCGCATTGAAGAGCAGGGGCGTGGCGGTGGACTATCTGTTCAGCGGGCGCGCCGCCGACGGCTACTTCGAGATGGGGGAGTTCGGGGATTATCGCACCTTCCCCGGTATCACTTTCGCCAGCCATCAGGGGCGCATCTCGGGCTGGCGCACCCTCAAGGGACTTTCTCCCCTGCGTTTCTGGCAAGATCTGCGTGCCCTCGATTGTCGCGAGTACGATCTGGTCATCAGCGACTTCGAGCCGCTCAGTGCCCATGCTGCTCGCCGCTGGGGCAAACCCAGCCTCACCATCAGCCATCAGGCGAGCTTCGACTGGCCGATCCCACGTTGGGGAGAGAGCGGCTTCAACCGCCAGCTGATGCGCCATTTTGCGCCGGTACGCCAGTCCCTGGGGCTGCACTGGTTCCATTTCGGCCAGCCCCTGCTGCCTCCCATCGTCGATCCCCTCGAGCCGGTGCCGGACAACCAGCAGATCCTGGTCTATCTGCCATTCGAGCAGACAGAGACGATCGCGGCCCTGTTGTCGCGTTTCAGCCCGCAGTCGTTCATCTGCTTCCATCCCGAGGTGCGCAAGCGCAGCGAGTGGCGCAACATCTGCTTTGAACCTCAGGCCAGAGAGGGGTTCAAGCTGGCGCTGGCCGGTTGTCGCGGGGTCATCAGCAATGCGGGATTCGAGCTTGCCTCCGAGGCGCTCTCCCTTGGCAAGAAGCTGCTGGTCAAACCCCTGGGTGGCCAGTTCGAGCAGTTGACCAACGGCAGGACCCTGGAGCTGATGGGGCTGGCCCAGTTGATGGACAGCCTGGATGCCAATGCGGTGCGAAGCTGGCTGGAGGCCCCTTCTCCTGGCAGGGTACGCTATCCCGATGTGGCAGGAGAGCTGGCCGACTGGTTGCTGGCCGGGGCCGGGGAGGAGGTGGGGGCGCTCTCCCGCCGCCTCTGGGGCAGGACCCTCTTTCCGGAGGAGGTGTGTGACAGCCTGGGGGAGCTTGCCAGCCGTACCGGCCAGGAGCGTCCCTGGTTATCCCAACTCAGCGCCTTTGACTAAACTGAGTCGATCCCACCACGGAGAGGACGGACACCATGCGCTTTACCAATGAAAACGGCGACACCATGACTCTGGCAGACAATCTCACCCTGCATGAGCTGCTCGACATGGGTGTCAGCATTTCGGTCTGCGAAGAGACGGATCCGGATCAGCAGATCTGGCTGGCAGAACCCGAAGACGAGCAGTGAAACCAGCCAGTTTTTGACGGCCCACCCCCTCGGGGTGGGCCGTTTATTTTGTTCCTGACCGACGCGGGCAGCATGATCCGCTGGTTGTTCCCCCCAGGGCCCCTCTTTGTTGCCCGTCTGGTGGCCAAGTCACTGAATGTTAATAGCTGTTTGAAATTTATGACTGTTATGGCCAGACAAAGCCGTGGACAAGCGTTCACGGGCGGGTTAAGTTGGTTTTTCACCCGCTTTTCGGGTGAATGATGGAAAACCCCTATTTTTCTACTATCGACGGCTCCGAACTCGCCTGATCTGCCTGCAGACAACAACAAGACTCGGATCGGCGCTGCCGGGAAGCAGCGGACTGTCGATAGCTTTCGCTTAACGGAGCAAAGCCTGGAGGGCTTTATCATGGAGATGTTATCAGGCGCCCAGATGGTGGTTAGAGCGCTGGAAGATCAGGGAGTGGAACACGTTTTCGGCTACCCTGGTGGCTCAGTGCTCGACATCTATGACGCTCTCTTCGAAAACGGCAAGATGGAGCATGTCCTGGTGCGGCACGAGCAGGCCGCAGTGCACATGGCGGACGGTTACGCCCGCTCCACCGGCAAGGTGGGCACTGTGCTGGTGACCTCGGGTCCCGGCGCCACCAACTGCATCACGGGGATCGCCACCGCCTACATGGATTCCATTCCCCTGGTGATCCTGTCCGGCCAGGTGCCGACCAGCATGATCGGGGAGGATGCGTTCCAGGAGACCGACATGATCGGCATCTCCCGCCCGGTGGTGAAGCACAGCTTCCTGTGCAAGAAAGCCAGCGACATTCCCGAGGCCATCAAGAAGGCCTATTACATTGCCGCCAGTGGCCGCCCGGGGCCCGTGGTGGTGGATCTGCCCAAAGACGTGCAGAATCCGAAAGAGAAGTTCCCCTATCAGTATCCCGAGTCCGTTTCCCTGCGCTCCTACAATCCGACCAAGGCGGGACACAAGGGCCAGATCAAGCGGGCTGCCAAGCTGCTGACCGAGGCGAGCCGCCCGGTCATGTACGTGGGTGGCGGCGCCATCAACGCCAATGCGGATCACCTGGTGACCAAGCTGGCGGAGCTGCTGAACCTGCCGGTGACCACCACGCTCATGGGGCTGGGCGCTTTCTCCGGCACCCATCCGCAGTTCATCGGCATGCTCGGCATGCACGGCACCTTTGAAGCGAACAAGAGCATGCACAACGCGGATCTCATCTTCGCCGTGGGTGCCCGCTTCGATGACCGCGTCACCAACAACGTGGCCAAGTTCTGCCCGAATGCCACCATAGTCCACATCGACATCGATCCCACCTCCATCTCCAAGACGGTGCAGGCTCATGTGCCCATCGTCGGCTCGGTGGAAACCGTGCTGGAGCAGATGCTGGAAGTGATCCGCGAGTGTGGTTTCGACAACGACAAGCAGGTACTGGCGGACTGGTGGGAGCAGATCAACCAGTGGCGCTCCCGCAACTGCCTGGCCTACGAAACCCATCCCACCCTGATCAAGCCGCAGCAGGTCATCGAGACTCTCTACAAGGTGACCAAGGGGGAGGCGTTCGTCGCCTCCGACGTCGGCCAGCACCAGATGTTTGCCGCTCTCTACTACCCGTTTGCCAAGCCGCGTCAGTGGATCAACTCCGGCGGTCTCGGCACCATGGGCTTTGGCATTCCCGCCGCCATGGGGGCCCAGTTTGCCAATCCGGAAGCCGTGGTCTGCTGCGTCACCGGCGACGGCTCGGTGCAGATGAACATCCAGGAGCTCTCCACCTGCATGCAGTACGGGGTGCCCATCAAGATCATCTCCATCAACAACCGTGCGCTGGGCATGGTCAAGCAGTGGCAGAAGATGTTCTACGGCGGCCGTCACAGCCACTCCTACATGGAATCCCTGCCTGACTTCGTCAAGCTGGCGGAAGCCTATGGCCACGTCGGCATTGCGGTGAGCGATCCGGCGGAGCTGGAGAGCGCCATGGAGAAGGCCTTTGCCATGAAGGACAGACTGGTGTTCATGGACATCTCGGTCGATCCGGACGAGCACGTCTATCCGATGCAGATCAAATTTGGTGCCATGGACGAGATGTGGCTGAGCAAGACGGAGAGAACCTGATGAGACACATCATTTCAGTACTGCTGGAGAACGAATCCGGCGCCCTGAGCCGTGTGGTAGGCCTCTTCTCCCAGCGCGGCTACAACATCGAGACCCTGACGGTGGCCCCCACCGAGGATCCCACTCTGTCCCGCATGACCATCGTCACCATGGGGGATGAGCGGGTGCTGGAGCAGATCCAAAAGCAGCTGCACAAGCTGGTGGACGTGCTCAAGGTGTGTGACCTGAGCGAGGGTGAGCACATCGAGCGGGAGATCGCGCTGGTCAAGGCGCGCGCCGCCGGTGGTGCACGTGACGAACTGAAGCGGCTGGCGGACATCTTCCGTGGCCAGATCGTCGACGTCACCCCCGAGCTCTACACGGTGCAGCTCGTCGGGACCAGCGAGAAGCTGGACGCCTTCATCAAGACGGCTGCCCAGACCAACGAGATCATCGAAGTGGTGCGCTCCGGTGTCTGTGGCATCTCCCGGGCGGACAAATCCCTGCGTCCCTGATGTGGCCGGATGTGAAAATAGCTGTTCAAGGGCTCTTCGGAGCCCTTTTTCGTGTCTGGCAGCGTTGCGGGCAAGTGGGGGGGCCGGTAGGGATGCTGGCCACAGCATCAGGAGGTTATCGAGGGGGGTGAAAGAGAAGGGGGAAGGGAGGGTCTTCACCTGTCATTTTCTTTCAAATGATCGGTAAACTATCCACAAAAGCTGTGGAAAACTCTGTAGATTAGCGGTGTGTCCGGCGTTAGTCGCATGATCTTAAAGGGATATTTCAATTTGATCCTGGCTGGATCGCATTTGTGCAATCCCCTGGCGAGGGTGTGAGCGTTTGCTTATCCCTCGAGCCTTGCCAAGGGCGGAACGCGGATCTGTCTGTAGATCCGGACGGGATCCCGACCTGATCTTGCGGATCAACATTTCTGGGCGCGAGCCATAAAAAAACCCGCCTCTCGGCGGGTTTTTCATTGCATCGGACTGCGGGTCGATTACTCGGCCTGGGCTGCCTGGATACCGGTCAGGGCGATGGTGTAGACGATGTCGTCCACCAGGGCGCCGCGAGAGAGGTCGTTGACCGGCTTGCGCATGCCTTGCAGCATGGGGCCGATGGAGACCAGCTCTGCGGAGCGCTGTACCGCCTTGTAGGTGGTGTTGCCGGTGTTCAGATCCGGGAACACGAACACGGTGGCCTTGCCGGCAACCGGGGAGTTCGGTGCCTTGGACTTGGCGACGTTCTCCATGATGGCCGCATCGTACTGCAGCGGGCCGTCGATGATGAGGTCGGGACGCTTGGCCTTGGCCAGCTCGGTCGCTTCACGCACCTTCTCCACATCCGCGCCGGCGCCGGAGGTGCCGGTGGAGTAGGAGATCATGGCCACGCGCGGCTCGATGCCGAAGGCGGCAGCGGAGTCGGCGGACTGGATGGCGATCTCGGCCAGCTGCTCGGCAGTGGGATCCGGGTTGATGGCGCAGTCACCGTAGACCAGTACCTGGTCCGGCAGCAGCATGAAGAAGATGGAGGAGATCAGGGAAGAGCCCGGAGCGGTCTTGATGATCTGCATCGGCGGACGGATGGTGTTGGCAGTAGTGTGCACTGCGCCGGATACCAGACCGTCGACCTCGTTGCGCTCCAGCATCATGGTACCCAGTACCACGTTGTCTTCCAGCTGCTCGCGGGCAACCACTTCGGTCATGCCCTTGTTCTTGCGCAGCTCGACCAGACGAGCCACATAGCGCTCGCGCACGGCAACCGGATCGATGATCTCGACGCGGTCGGTCAGGATCACGCCCTGCTGTTCAGCGACGCGGCGGATCTCTTCCGGGTTGCCCAGCAGGACCGGACGGGCGATGCCACGCTCGGCACAGATGGCGGCAGCCTTGATGGTGCGCGGCTCTTCCCCTTCCGGCAGCACGACGCGCTTGTTGGCCTGACGGGCCAGCTCGGTCAGCTGATAGCGGAAGGCCGGCGGGCTCAGGCGACGGGAGCGGGTGGACTTGGCGGAGAGAGACTCGATCCAGTGCTTGTCGATGTGACCAGCAACGTAGTCCTGCACCAGCTCGATACGCTCGCGGTCATCTTCCGGGATGTCGACGTTGAAGTTCTGCAGGCTGACGGCGGTCTGCCAGGTGTTGGTGCCGGTGATCATGATCGGCAGACCGGTGGCCATGGCCTGTTGGCACAGTGCCATCACCTGGGGTTCCGGGTGGTAGTTGCCGGTCAGCAGCAGGGCACCCAGCTTGACGCCGTTCATGGCGGACAGGCAGGCGGAGACGATGACGTCGGAGCGGTCGCCGGAGGTCACCAGCAGGCTGCCCGGACGGAAGTGCTCGATCATGTTGTGGATGGAGCGGGCGCAGAAGGTCACGGTCTGCAGGCGGCGGCTTTCCAGCTCACCCTTGTTGATGATCTTGGCGGCAAGGTGCTTGGCGAGATCCTTGGCGCGCGGGGCGATCAGCTGGGTGTTCCAGGGGATGCAGCCGAGGATGCGCAGCGGGCTCTTGCCGAAGACCTGCAGCACTTCCAGGTTGTGGCCGGTATCGGCGCCGTGGTGATGCGCTTCGAACATCTCGGTCAGGTCGGGACGGGTTACGCCGTGCTCGTCAACCGGGGCACCCACCTTGTTGATGACGCAGCCCACGATGCGCGGGTTGTTGACGCCACCGAAGTTGGAGCAGGCCAGCTCGATGCGCTCTTTGAGCTTCTGGCTGGAGTCGTTGCCCGGATGGGTCACGAACACCATGTCGGCGTCCAGCGCCTTGGCGACGTCGTAGTTCAGCTTGTTGGCAAAGGGTTGCTTGTCGGTCGGAACCAGGCCCTCGATCACCACCACTTCGGCACCGCTGGTCTTCACGTGCTCTTCGAAGCGGGCCACGATCTCTTCCAGCAGGATGTCGGTGTTGCTGGAGGTGATCATGTTCTCGGCGTAGGAGAGGGCGAACGGCTCGGGCGGGTTGATGTTGGCAGCGGCGCGGATCACTGCGGTGGAGCGCTCGGTACCGGTTTCACCCGGACGCGGCTGGGCGACCGGTTTGAAGAAGCTGACATTGACACCGTGACGTTCCATGGCGCGAACGACGCCAAGACTCACGGAGGTTACGCCGACACCAGTGCCGACCGGGATGAGCATAATAGTGCGTGCCACTTATTACCCCTTGTTCATTTTTTGGGATCAGGAAAAGGCCGCCCTGGGGCGGCCTTGCTCTACAGCTAATTTATGCGCCGACCAGTTCCAGCGCGTCGTGGGCGATGACCCACTCTTCGTTGGTCGGGATAACCAGGGCCTTGGTGGAACCAGCCTTGGTGATCTCGCCGCCCTTGCCGAAGCGAGCCTTCAGGTTGGCGTCGTGGTCGACGTCAAAGCCCAGCAGGCCCAGCTTGTTCAGGGTGATCTCACGGATCGGGGCGGAGTTCTCGCCGATGCCGCCGGTGAAGACCACGGCATCCAGACGACCGTCCATGGCGGCGGCGTAGGCACCGATGTACTTGGCCAGACGGTAGCAGTATACGTCCATGGCGCGCTTGGCTTCTTCCTTGCTGTCGTAGTTGTCTTCAACGAAACGGCAGTCGGAGGTGACTTCGGTCAGACCCTGCAGGCCGGATTCCTTGGTCAGCATGGTGTTGATTTCGGCAACGCTCATGCCCATCTTGTCGTGCAGGAAGAAGATGATGGCCGGATCGATGTCACCGGAACGGGTACCCATCACCAGGCCTTCCAGCGGGGTCAGGCCCATGGAAGTGTCGACGGACTGGCCGTTCTTGATGGCGCAGACGGAGCCGCCGTTGCCCAGGTGGCAGTTGATGATGTTGAGCTCTTCCACCGGCTTGTTCAGCTGCTTGGCCGCTTCCTGGCTGATGTAGTAGTGGCTGGTGCCGTGGGCGCCGTAGCGACGGATGCCGTTCTCTTTGTAGAGCTTGTACGGCAGGGCGTACAGGAAGGCTTCTTCCGGCATGGTCTGGTGGAAGGCGGTGTCGAACACGGCGACGTTCTTCTCGGCCAGTTCCGGGAAGACCTTAAGGGCGGCACGGATACCGATCAGGTGAGCCGGGTTGTGCAGCGGTGCGTAAGGAATGGCGGCTTCGATGCCGGCAATGACGTCATCACAGATGCGAACGGAGGAGGTGAAACGCTCGCCGCCGTGTACCACGCGGTGGCCGATGGCGATCAGGTTCTTGGACAGTTCCGGGTTGAGCGGCAGGATCTTGTGAACGATGAAGTCCAGCGCTTCCTGGTGAGCGGCACCGGCACCCAGATCAGCGTTGCCTTTCTCGCCGTTCAGCTTCCACTTGATGCGGGCGTCGTCGAGGTTGAAGCATTCGGCCAGGCCGGACAGCAGGTCATCACCGGTGGTTGCGTCAATGACAGCAAACTTCAGGGACGAGCTGCCACAGTTAAGAACAAGAACCAGCTTACTCATGAATAAATCCTATCGCAGATTGGGTTGGGTTGGAGGATGCGCCGGACGCGGTGCGTCCAAAAACTATCAACTTATCCTTATGAGGGTTGGCAATCTGTTGCTTGCCCCTTGTATAGTGATACAAGACCCGAAATTCAGACGTCCCTGACTGGTCAGTGGCCGTGCCCCAGCGTAAAAATGGGCGTACAAAGGATAACCTGATTGTTGAAAAATAACAAAGTCATCCTCAACCTTTGTTATTGCCTCTCAAATATTGTCGAGGTTTTGCCGTTAATGCGTTCGAAAAGAGCTCGGAGGTAGCATGAGCATGAACATTTTTGGAACTAAATTACAGCAAGGCCGTCATTATATGACTCTTTGGCCGCGCCGTCCCGAGCTTAATTCCATGTTCCCGGAGAATCGGGTGATCAAGGCCACCGAATTCGCCCTCAAGGTGATCCCGGCACTTGCGGTGCTCAGCGTCATGGTGCAGTTCCAGTTTGGCGAGCTTCATTACTGGCCCTCCGTGATGGCGTCCGTGCTCTTCCTGCTCAGCCTGCCGCTGCAAGGGTACTACTGGCTCGGCCAGCGTGCCGATACCCGGCTACCCCCCTCCCTCGCCACCTGGTATCGGGAGATAAACGGCAAGATGAACGAGCAAGGGGGCCAGCGTCAGCTGGTGGCCCGTCCCCGCTACGAAGAGCTGGCCGATACCCTCAACGCCGCCTTCAAGCAGCTGGACAAATCCTTCCTCTACGAATGACTTTCCGAAGTCAGACTGACGACAAAGGCGCCCTCAGGCGCCTTTTTCACATTCAGGCGGCCAGCACCTTGCTGATCTCCTGGATGGAGAGCTTGTACTGACGGGGGCACTGACGCCAGACCGCCAGCATGCGCTGGTACTTGTCCCGCATGGCGATGTCGCTGGAGAGCTCGTCGCAGGGGCAGGGCAGTTCGGGGAAGCGCTTGTCCACTTCCAACAGGAAGCAGACGTAATCCGCCAGTTCCCGCTCCTGGCTGCGGCTGTAGCCGTTGAAGGCAAGGCGGCTCTCGTTGACATCGGCCCGGGCGCTGGCATCCAGGTTGCCCCAGGAGATGGCCAGTGCATGGTGCAGCTCCAGGGTGTCCAGCACCTCCTGGCAGGTGGCAAGATCCAGATGGCCGAAGCTCTTCTCCAGCTCGAGGATCTGCAGGCAGTAGCCGCGCTCGACTATGGTGCTGGCACGCTGGTAAAACGCCGCCTTTTCCGGATTGAGTTTGGCCAGGATCTCGTACTGGTTGCTCAGGATCAGGCGTTCGGTGTGGCTCATGTTCATGGGCTGTCTCGCTGGAAAATGAATCTGGGGTCACGTTAACCCATATCCAGGATGAATTTTTTGATCTGAGAGGGGAGGTTGGCGAGAAAAGGCGGGAGGAGGCGCTCTGGTGAGCCGCCAGAGAGTGGGGGCTGATGCCGTGGTGAAACGAGCAGGGCCCGCCATGGCGAGCCCTGCAACAATGCCGCTGGTGGCTTACCCCTTGACGAGGTCGAGCACCACCTGATGGTGATCGCCGGTCTTGAACTTGTCGAAGCGATGGGCAACCTTGCCCTCTTCGTCGATGAGGAAGCTCAGGCGATGGATGCCGTCATACTCCTTGCCCATGAACTTCTTCGGGCCCCAGACGCCAAAGGCATCGGCCACCGCGTGATCCTCATCGGCCAGCAGGCGGAAGTTGAGGTTGTCGCGCTCCTCGAACTTTTTCAGGCGCTTAGCGCTGTCCGGGCTGATGCCGAGCACCACCACATTGAGGGCAGCCAGCTCGCTATTGACGTCGCGCAGACCGCAGGCCTGGGTGGTGCAACCCGGGGTCATCGCCTTGGGGTAGAAATAGATCAGCACCTTCTTGCCGCGCAGGTCGGCGAGGCGAACCTGATTGCCGTCCTGATCGGAGAGGGAGAAATCGGGGGCCTGGGTACCAGCTTCTAGTGGTGACATGGGGTCTCCTCGGATAAACGCCGTCAGGCGTACTTGTGATTGACGATGAATTCGAACGACTCGGCGCCCAGTCCACGACAGAAATCGGCGAAGGCTGTCTTCGAGCCGGGCTCTTCTCCCTGCTTGGAGAGATTCAACTGAAAGTTCGCCTTGAGCAGGTTGAAGGGCTGCTGTTCCAGGGTGATGGTCTGCATTGCCTGGATGTCCCAGCCGTGATCGCTGAAGAACTGGGTGCACTGACTTACGATGCCCGGCTGATCCCGGATCAGCACCTCTGCGCTGGCGCTGATGTCATATTGCAGGGAGTGGTGGCGCTCGGTGCGTTTCATCATGGTGATGAGATCCCACTCCTGGCTGCGCAGTGGGAGGCTGATTTCCAGTTGCATCATGCTGTTCCAGTCACCGGACAGCAGCATGATGAAGGTGAATTCGTTGCCGAAGATGCCAAGACGGCTGTCGACAATGTTGCAACCGCAGCCACTGACGTGACGGGTCACCTCATTGACGATGCCAGGCCTGTCCGTGCCGATGGCCGTTACGACCAGGTAGTGAGTCATAAATCGTCTCTCGTCCATTATTGAGAATGCGTTGACCGCGGGTGCCGGCACCCTGCCGGGAGGCCTCTTGTGCGCTCGTGCATTCATACGTTTTGTGCCGGATGGTAACACGGCTTGTCCCGTGCCTCCCTTGTTTTTCAAAAGGGGCAGCTTTACCATTACGCCCCTGAAAATCGGGAGAATTATCCATGTTACGCGGTAGTATTGTTGCGCTCGTTACCCCCATGCTGCCCTCGGGCGACATCGATTGGGTCAGTCTGGCAGCGCTGGTGGAATATCATGTGGATGCCGGGACCAGCGCCATCGTCGCCGTGGGAACCACGGGAGAGTCGGTCACCCTGAGCGAGCAGGAACATATCGCCGTGGTTGAGAAGACGGTGGAATACGCCGCCGGACGCATTCCCGTCATCGCGGGCTGCGGCTCCAACAATACTGCTCACGCCATCGCCCTCTCCCGGCGTTTCGCCACCATGGGCGTGGTGGCGGGTCTCTCGGTGACCCCCTATTACAACAAACCCACTCAGGAAGGCCTCTATCGTCACTATTGTGCGATCGCCGAGGCTAGTGGTCTGCCTCAAATTCTCTATAATGTGCCCGGTCGCACCTGCTGTGACCTCAAACCCGAGACGGTGGCCCGTCTGGCCAAGGTGCCCGGCATCATAGGTTTGAAAGAAGCGACTGGCGATCTTGGCCGTACCCCGCTGCTGCGCGAACTGTGCGGGCCGGATTTTGCGCTTTATAGTGGCGATGACGCCAGCGGATGTGATTTTATGCTGCAAGGGGGCGATGGTGTCATTTCGGTCACCACCAATATTGCGGCGCCCCAGATGGCCGACATGTGTCGTGCTGCCCTGGCCGGTGATGTCGGGCAGGCTCATGACATCAACAATCGATTGATGCCGTTGCATCAGACTCTGTTCTGTGAACCGAGTCCCATCCCGGTGAAATGGGCCTGTGCCCGGCTGGGATTGATGGCGACGGCGACCTTGCGTCTGCCCCTGACCGATCTCACCCCCGAGGGGGAAGCGGCGATGGCGCGAGCACTGACGACTGCGGAGTTGATGGCGAGTGTTTAAAGCAAATGGAAAGGGAAATGCAGTGCGCCTGGTACTGAGTGTCGCGACGGTGGCCGTGCTGGCTGCCTGCAGCTCACCCCAGGAACGCAAAATGGCCAACCGTGGCTTCGAGTATGAAGAGAGCCGCCTCGAAGGCCGCGCCTTCCTTGTGCCCGCCGGGTTGAGTACCCCCGCCTTTAACAGCAATTTCGACATTCCGGCCCTGCCCGAGAGCAGCCGTGAGGGCGCCCTCGGGGCCAAGGTGGACGTGCGTCCGCCCGCCCAGTTGCTCACCGTGGTGCCCGGCAGCCAGGTGGTGGCCAATGCCAGCGAGCCAACCGTCGCCTTCTATGCCCTCAGCACCTCCCAGAGCGTGGAGCGCGATACCTGGGCCTTCCTGATGAACTTCCTGGCCGAACACAAGGTCACCACTGAGAAGCTGGACCAACAGGACGGCGTCTTGCAGACCGGCTGGTTTGACAACTCAGCGGTGCTCGATGGCTGGGCGGAAGATGACGATGACTTCAAGATCCGTCAGCGTTACCAGTTCACCCTGCGCAACGATGTGCAGCGCCACGCCATCAAGATGTCGGTACGGGTGCTGGATCACGAAGAGACCATCGACGGCGAGACCAGCACTGTGCTGACGCCGGCGGACGCCCAGCGTTATGCTACCCGCGCCCTGAACCAGTTTTCCCTCTATTACGACAAGCAGCTCAAGGCCCGTGAACAGCACAAGTCCAGCGATGGCATGGGGCTGGAGCTGGGTCTGGACAACAACGAGCTGAGCGCCTGGATTGCCGAAGGGTCGTTTGACCAGGTGTGGCGCCGCCTCAATCAGGTGCTGCCTGCCTATGGTTTCACCATCAAGGATACCCAGCAGTCCCTGGGCTGGATCGACGTGGAATACGATGAGCCGGACAGCGAGTTCTGGAAGGCCAAGGGAGCGGAACCGTTCAAGCTCGAGGAAGACAAGTATCGCTTCCAGCTCGGCGAGATGACGGGCGGCAAGACCTCCATCACCCTGTTCGACAAGGACAAGAAGCCTGTCGCATCCGGTGTCATCTCCCAGATGTACATCAGCCTGTCCGAGGCCTTTGCCAAGGGCTTGGCCGATCAGGGGGCGAAGTAAGCATGGAAACAGGGGCCTCGCGCCCCTGTTTTGTTATGTCCGGGTTGCCGCAGGGCCAGCGTGCCGAGCCGGTTGCCCCGGGCCTGAGTACCTGATGATGTGAATCCCCCACAGACAGGGGTCTGGTGCCCCTGCCTAACTAGTCCCACAACAGGAAGTGTTATTAGCCATGAGTCTTGCAGATCAAGTATTGGCGGTGAACGACGATTTGCCGATCCGTACCGATAAACCTGTCCATTCCGGCAAAGTGCGCAGCGTCTACTGGTTGACCCCGGCAGACAGTGCCCGGCTCATTCGGGAGAAAGGCTATGATGTGCCGGCCGATACGCCCCTGGCCCTCATGGTGATCAGTGATCGCATCTCGGCTTTCGACTGCATCTGGCAAGGGGTGGACGGTCTGAACGGCGTGCCGGGCAAGGGCGCGGCGCTCAATGCCATCTCCAGCCACTGGTTCAAGCTGTTCAAGGAGCAGGGGCTGGCGGACAGCCACATCCTGGACATCCCGCACCCCTTCGTCTGGATCGTGCAAAAAGCCCGTCCCGTGATGATCGAGGCGATTGCCCGCCAGTACATCACCGGCTCCATGTGGCGTGCCTACAAGGATGGTGAGCGGGAATTCTGCGGCATCACCCTGCCGGAAGGGCTCAAGAAGGATCAGAAGCTGCCCGAGATCCTCATCACCCCGTCCACCAAGGGGATCCTCAAGGGGCTGGATGGTGTGCCGGAAGCGGACGACGTCAACGTCTCCCGCGGCGACATCGAGCGCCACCATCAGGCCTTCGGCTTCCGCTCCCCGGCGGACATCGACCGCTACGAGGCGCTGCTCAAAGAGGGCTTCAACGTCATCAGCGAGGCGCTGGCTGCCCTGGATCAGGTCTTCGTCGACACCAAGTTCGAGTTCGGTTACGTGACCGATGCCGCCGGTCGCGAGAAGCTCATCTACATGGATGAAGTGGGCACCCCCGACAGCTCCCGCATCTGGGACGGCGCAGCCCTTCGCGGCGGCGAGATCATCGAGAAGTCCAAAGAGGGCTTCCGCCAGTGGCTGCTGAACCACTTCCCGGATCCGGACATCCTGCTCAACAAGAACCGCATGCCCGAGCGCTTCGCCCTGGCCCGGGACAACAAGCTGCCCACCGAGGTGATGATGGATATCTCCCGCACCTATGTGGGGATCGCCGAGAAGATCATCGGTCAGCCGCTGGTACGCAGTGCCAATCCGAAGCAGGAGATCATCGAGGTACTGCGGGAGCAGTACGGCCTGATCGACTGAGGCCGACCGCTTTTTTTGCCGCAGGCGAACAAACGTTTGCCGGTGGCAGGGGAGGCGCTTGCAACGCAGATGACAAAACGGGCCCCATGACGGGGCCCGTTTTCATTGGGTTGTCCGGAGCGCTCAGCCATTGACCCGGAAGATCTGACCGGTCTGTACCCCCAGTACCGATTTCTTGTAGGCCTGGGCCACCCGGGCGGCGGGTACCGGCACGAAGCCCGGGAAGAAGTCGGCATACTTGCTCATGGACTCTTCCAGCACGGTGGGGCTGACCACGTTGATGCGAATGCCCCTTGGCAGCTCGCAGGCGGCCCCTTTCACGAAGTGCTCGATGGCACCGTTGATGGTGGTGGCGCTCACCCCCCAGTGGATGGGCTCCTCGCTCAGAATGCCGCTGATGAGGGTGATGGAGCCACGGTCGCTCAGGTGGGTAATGGCGGCCCGGGTCAGGTTGATCTGGCCCATCAGCTTGCTCTGAAGCCCCACCTGCCATTGCTCGTCCGTCATCTCGGTCAGGGCATTGAAGGCGACGCTGCCGCTGGCGACCACCAGGGCATCGAAGGACCCGACCTGCTCGAAGAGCGCTCTGATGGAGGCGGGGTCGCGCATGTCCACTCTGGCATCCCCCTGGCTGTGACCGACCCGGATCACCTGGTGATCCTGGGCAAGCAGTTCGCTGACGGCGGCGCCAATGGTGCCGGAGGCACCCACAATCACAATCTTCATATCTATCGCTCCTGGTTGAGATGAGTTGATGATAGCGGGATAAAAAGGGAGAAAAAGCGCTTATGATGAACCCATTGTTTCCATATTGGAGCTAATGATGGATATCACTCACCTGGCCAGTTTCCATGAAGTGGTGCAACGAGGCAGTTTCTCCGCCGCTGCCGATGCCCTGGGGGTGAGCAAGGGGATGCTGAGTCGCCATGTCAGCGCCCTGGAGTCCGCCCTCAATGCCCAACTGCTCCAGCGCACGACCCGCAGACTCAGCCTGACCGAGGCGGGGCGGGTGCTTCACCAGCAGGCCGGCGAGATCTTCGCCCTGGCCCGGGAGGCGGAGGAGGGGATCCGCGCCCTGACCGAGGAGGACAGCGGCCGCCTGCGCTTCACCTGCCCGGTCAGCACGGGGGACCGCATGGTGAGCGAGCTGCTCGCCCGTTTTGCCGAGCTCTGCCCCGGCGTCCAGGTCGAGCTCAACTTCACCAATGCCATGATCGACATGAGCCAGGGGGAGAATGACATCGCCCTGCGGGCCATGGAGCTGATCCCCGACAACCTGGTGGCCCTGCCGCTCGGCAGGCTCAAGGATGTGGTGGTGGCAAGCCCCGCCCTGCTGGCCCGGGAGGGGATCCCCGCCACTCCCTATGAGCTGGGGGGGCGCTCCTGCCTGCTGCAGGGCCACAACCCGGACTGGGAGCAGTGGCACTTTCGCCAGGGGGAGGAGGAGGCGCACATCCTGGTGCAGGGGCGAGTGCGGGCCAACCACTACAGCACCCTGCTGCAACTGGCCCGGGCGGGCATGGGCTTTGCCAAGTGTCCACTGATGCTGGTGGAGGCCAGCCTGGCCCGAGGGGAGCTGGTGGCCGTGCTGACGGAGTGGCAGACCGGCCTGCACCCGATCCATGTGCTGCACGCCCAGCAGCGCCGGGTGCCGCGCAAGATCCGGCTGTTCAAGCAGGTGCTGGCCCAGTGGTTTGCCGAGCGGCCCCATTATCTGCTGGGGTGAGCCTGCATCCCGTTATTTTTCTGTCATCTGGGGCTGCTACCCTGCGCCCTTCATCGCGAAAGGAGAGTCAGGGAATGAAGCGTCATCAGGGTTGGGCAGGGGTTGCGCTGCTGTGCTGCGGCGGTGTGCAGGCCGAGGTCAGGGTCGAGGTGCCCCGGGATTTCCAGATCCTGGCGGTGAGCGCCGGCAAGGTGCAGGACGAGCAGCATGCCGTGCTGGCCGACGGGGAGCAGCAACTGCTGGTGCGCTACGAGGGGGTGATCCCGAGTCGCAACAGCAGCGACAACGATCGCCAGGTTCGCTCCGAGCCCCAGGTGCTTCGCTATGAGGCCCGCGGGCAGTCGGTGCGCCTGCAGGCTCCCGTGCCTGCGGACGAGGCCGGGATGGAACGCTACGCCAGGGCCCCTGTCCTGGGCCTGGTGGCGGGGGGGCAGCCCCTCGAGGTGCGCCAGGATACGCTGATGGTGCAGGGGATGCAGATCGGCATGGACTGGCATGCCAGGCTGATGGAGTACAACCGTGGCGAGGGGCCTGCCGTGCTCGCCGGTGCGGCGGATGTGACTGCGGCCGCCGTGGCGACGCCCCGGGTCTCCTCCGTGCCGGCCAGCGCCCTGGAAGGGCAGTTGCAACAGCTTTTCCTGCAGGCGGACCCCGCGCTTCGCAAGCGCTTCATCGGTTGGGCCGTGCCGCGCCTTTAAGTTTGCTCCCCGTTGCAGTAACGTGGGCACATCTTTGATTCCCGATGTGCCCATGTTGATCAGCGAGGCCCCCATGTTTGAATTGCACCCCCGCCTTCAGGCGGATACCCGGATACTCGGGGATCTGCCCCTGTGCCGCGTCCTGCTGGCCAAAGACAGCCAGTATCCCTGGCTGATTCTGGTGCCCCGGGTCGCCAACCTGCGGGAGATCCATCATCTGGCCCCCGAGCAGCAACAGCAGTTGATGCAGGAGTCCTGCGCCGTCGCCACCCTGATGGAGCGGGCACTCGGCCCGGACAAGATCAACGTGGCGGCCCTCGGCAATCTGGTGCCTCAGCTGCACCTGCACCACGTGGCCCGCTTCAGCTCGGATGCGGCCTGGCCCGGTCCCATCTGGGGTGCCTGTCCCGCCATTCCCTATGAGGAGCAGGCCTTGCAAGGGGCGGCTGCCAGTTGGCAAACCCGTCTGGCTACCCTGGATGGATTCCAGCCATTTCTGGCTGATAATCCAGTCAAGTGAGAGGTGGCTCGCGCTTTGGGCACCGGGATCACGCAATCTGTTAGCGTATCGCGCCGGTGCATGGTGACATGGGCGACACGAGTGACAGCTCCATTATTTCGATCAGCAGGAAGGTTCCATGATAGTGACAAGATCCGAGGATGATGCCGTATTGACCACAGAGGACGTACTGCTGAGCCTGTGCAATTCGGTGACGAGCGTATTGAGTGCGGCGACCCAGACCCAGGTGCGCTTCTCCGGCATGGTGCAGCGGATCAGCAAGACCTGCCTCAAGCCTGACATCGGCTGTTTCGTGCTGTTTGACGGCGGCTTCTCCGGGCTGGTGGTGATCAACTTCTCCGCCGCTGCGGCCATGGAGCTCTACCAGAGCTACATGCTGAGCATGGGGCTCTCCAAGGAGGATCTTGCCATCTCCCACACCTCGGACGAGGTGAGCAACGTCATGGGCGAGCTGATGAACCAGATCGTCGGCAGCTTCACCACCAAGGTGGGGCGTGAGCTGCAGACCCACATCACCCAGAACCAGCCCAAGATGCTGGCGCTCAACAAGCAGGTGATGCTGAGCGTCGACACCAACCTCGACAATCCAGAGACCCGCCGGGTGACCTTCTTCACCGCCAGCAACAACATCTTCTATCTGGAGCTGGCCATGGACAAGACGGAGTTTATCCGGATCCATGATGGCGGCGTGCAGGAGGAGGTGGATCCCGACGAGCTGATCGCCCAGGCCAAGCAGTCAGCCAAACCGGCACCGGCGGCCGCGCCGGCGAGCAACGAGCACGACGATCTGCTGGATTCCCTCGGCATCTGATGGTCGAGGGTTGTGCAAATGAAGAGGCCACCCCGGGGGTGGCCTCCTTGCTTGGTACGGGTCAGAAGTTGTAAAGCAGCCCGGTACTGAAGCGAAGCGCCTCGGCATCGTAGAAGTCGATGTCGGAGTCGGCGCTGGAGTAGGCCGCGGTGAAGGTGGCGGCAAGGGGTTTGATGCCGAACAGGTTGTGCCAGAAGAAGGTGCCATTGAGGGCGAACTCGCTGGCATCGGCGCGCTGGCCGAACAGGGGATTCGCCTCGTCGTACTTGCGCTTGCCGGCGTAGAGGCTGCTCACGATGGACCACTGGGAGGCGCGCTTGGCATAGGTCAGCTGCAGACCGGTGTTCTTGAAGCTCTCCGCACTCCCGTCCAGGCGGGCCTCCTTGTAGAGGAAGGCGGGCTCCAGCAGCTGGTTGCCGCCGAAGTGGTACTGGTAGGAGACAGCCAGGTCGTGGACCTTGCCGTTGCGGCTCAGCATGGAGGCGTAGTGGGTGCCGTGGGTCAGGTCATATTGCTGGCCGCTGCGCTCCTCGTCGAGCTCCACTTCCCGGCTGGTCAGGGTGGCGTAGACGTTGCTGCCCCAGATCCTGTCCCAGGCAAAGCGCACCCCTTTCGAGGTGAGATCGGTGGCGCTGCGGTCCACGCCGGTGGCGAAGGGATCGCTCCACACTTCCACCGGCATGAGGTTGAACACCAGGGAGGTGGCGACGATACCCTTGTCACCCATCTCCTGGCGCAGACCGAGTTGCTGGGTAAAGTCGAAGCGCACCGCGTCCTGGATGAGGTTGCCGAGGAAGACCTGGGTGCGGGTATCGGCGAAGGTGTAGCGGATATCGGCATTGAGCAGCGGGCTCAGACCGCTTTCGCGGCCGGGGGAGCCCAGATCATCGATACGGCTGTTGCTGTCGTCACCGGCATAGAAGTTGGACTTGTGGCTGCCGGCATTGACTCCGCCCAGCAGAAAACCGGACCAGCCGGTCTGGCGGGGGATCTCCCCCAGATCGGCGTGGGCGGTGGTGGCGACCAGCAGGCCAAGGCTCAACAGAACATGATTTCGCATCGGGTATGCTCCTGACATAACGAATGAGAAGGGTGACAGTGTGCCCCGGTATTCCGGTGGAACCGGTGCTGACTGAGGCATGGCAGGCATGCTACCCCAGCCGGAGTGTGACGTTAATCAATAATTGAATACGCGACGGACAAGAGTTCATGGCGCCGTACTGGTATCCTGTTTGCGCAAGAAAAGGGGAGAAAACAACGAGATGAAGCAGATCAAATCCTGGGCGCAATATTACGTCGACCTGATGACCAAGCTGGGACTGGTGCGCTTCAGCATGTTCCTGGCCACCGCCATCATAGTGCTGGCCGTGTCGATCCAGATGGGGGTGACCCTGTTTTTGCGCGGCACCGTGGACATCGTCGACCTGGTGCGCTCTGTCTTCTTCGGCCTGCTGGTGACCCCCTGGGCCGTCTATTTTCTCTCCATCGTGGTGGATCAGCTGGAGGACTCCCGCCAACGGCTGACCCGGATGGTGCGCAAGTTGCAAGACATGCGCGAGCGCGACCTCGAGCTCAACAGCCAGTTACAGGAGAACATCAGCCGCCTCAATGCCCAGATCGCCGAGACCAACCGGGCCGAGACCCTGCGCCAGCAAGCCATCGAGGATCTGGAGAACGAGGTGTTCCAGCGGGAGAAGGCCCAGCTGCATCTGGGGGAGCGTACCGCCCTCTTGCGCTCCTTCATCGACTGCTCCCCCGATCTGGTCTATTACCGCAACGAGGACGAGCAGTTCTCCGGTTGCAACCGCGCCATGGAGGAGCTCACCGGCAAGGTGGAAGCGGAACTCATCGGCCTGACCCCGTTCGATGTCTACAAGCACGACATCGCCAGCAAGGTGGTGGAGACCGACAAGCAGGTCTTCGCCCAGAACGAGCCGCTCACCTATGAGCAGTGGCTGGAGTATCCTGATGGCCGCAAGGCCTACTTCGAGCTGCGCAAGGTGCCCTTCTTCGACCGCTTCGGCAAGCGGCTCGGCCTGCTCGGCTTTGGTCGCGACATCACCGAGCGCAAGCAGTACCAGGACAAGCTGGAGAAGGCGAGTCGGGACAAGACCACCTTCATCTCCACCATCAGCCACGAGCTGCGCACCCCGCTCAATGGCATCGTGGGCCTGAGCCGGATGCTGATGGATACGCCCCTCGATGCCAGACAGCAGCAACAGCTCAAGACCATCCACCTGAGCGCGGTGACGCTCGGCAACATCTTCAACGACATCATCGATCTGGACAAGCTCGACCGTCGTCGGCTGGAGATTGCGCCGGCTCCGCTGGATTTGCCCGCCTTCCTCGACGAGCTGGAGACGCTGTCGCGCATCCAGGCGGAGCAGAAGGGGCTCTACCTGCACTTCGACCGGGACGGCGACATGCCCCAGTTCGTGATGGCGGACGGCACCCGGCTGCGCCAGGTGCTGTGGAACCTGGTGGGCAATGCGGTCAAGTTCACCGATGAAGGGGGCGTCACCATACGCTGTCTCGCCCACGCCGCTGATGAACCGGGCAAGCTGGCGCTGCACTTCGAGGTGGAAGACACCGGGGTGGGGATTCCCCGCGCCCAGCAGGAGAAGATCTTCGCCATGTACTATCAGGTGCAGGGCAAGAAGCACGCCACCGGCACCGGCATCGGTCTTGCGGTCTCCCGCCAGCTGGTGCAGGCCATGGGCGGTCAACTCTATGTGGACAGCGACCCGGGCGAAGGCGCCTGCTTCACCGCCGAGCTGGAGGTGGACTGCGTCGAGCCCAGGGCCGCAGCCCCGGAGCCCGAGATGCCCTCCCTCGACATCCTGCTGGTGGAGGATGTGGAGCTCAACGTGACCGTGGCCTGCGCTCTGCTGAACAAGCTCGGCCATCAGGTCAAGGTGGCGCGGGATGGTGCAGAGGCGCTGGCCATGGCCAACCCGGATGATTTCGACTTGATCCTGCTCGACATCCAGTTGCCGGATATGACGGGGTTCGATGTGGCGGAGCAACTGCTCGCGCGCTACGGCGACAGCCTGCCCCCCATGGTGGCGCTCACCGCCAACGCCACCGGCGATCGCCAGTACTACCGGGATCACGGCATGCAGGATGTGATCAACAAGCCGCTGGGCTCCAAGGCGGTGCGGGAGGTGATAGGCCACCTGTTTGCGGATCTCGCCGGGGACGAGGCGGACGAGCAGGACGATGTCCACCATCAGGATGCCCTGCTGGATCTGCCCTTCCTCACCGATTACGCCAGCACGGTCGGCAAGCCGGTGCTGCTCTCCAGCGTCGAGCTGTTCGAGAAGATGATGCCGGACTACATGGCGGTGCTCGACTCCAACATGATTGCCAGGGATCAGGCCGGTGTGGTGGAGGAGGCCCACAAGATCAAGGGGGCGGCGGGCTCCATCGGCCTGCGCCGGTTGCAGCAGACGGCCCAGCTTATCCAGAGCCCGGATCACCCCGCCTGGTGGGAGAACGTGGAAGACTGGATTGAAACCCTGCGCCGGGAATACCCGGGTGACATCGCCCGCCTGCGGCGCTGGCTGCTCTCGTAGACACGACGCCTCAGGCAAGGAGCCACGACATGTACGACCGTTTGATCCCCCCCGAGCGCATTCACCCCTGGGGAGACGAAGACCTGCTGGAGGCGACGGAGCAGGACCGCACCCGCATCGTGCAGGCGGCGCCGGTGCGTCGGTTGCAGCAGAAGACCCAGGTCTTCCCGCTCGATGTGAAAGCCTCGGTGCGCAGCCGTCTCACCCATTCGCTGGAGGTGCAGGAGACCGGTCGCCAGATCAGTCGCCGCATCCTGGCGGCGCTGCCGGCCGGAGTGGTCTGCGAGGGGGCCTTCATCAATCTGGTGGAGATGTCCTGCCTGTTGCACGATGTCGGCAACCCGCCGTTTGGCCATTTCGGCGAGCAGGTGATGAGTCAGTGGCTTGCCCAGGAGCTGGACGGCCTCTTCGCCCGTGCCCACGACCAGTTGCCGAGCCCCCAGTGGGCAACCCTTCGCCAGGATCTGCTGGTGTTTGACGGCAATGCCCAGAGCCTGCGACTGGTGCACAGCCTCCATGAGCTGAACCTCACCCTGGGGCAGCTGGCGGCGCTGTGCAAATACCCGCAGCAGCCCCTGCCGGGCCTGCACCATCCCCAGGGCTATGGTCAGCACCACGGCTGGACCAGCAAGCGCGGCATCTTCTTCAGCGAACAACCCCTCTATCGTGCCCTCGGCCAGAGCCTGGGGCTGGCCGAGGGGTGCCGTCATCCGCTGGTCTACATCATGGAGGCGGCGGACGACATCTCTTACTGCATCGCCGATCTCGAGGATGCGGTGGACAGGCACATCCTCACCCAGAGCGAACTGCTGGCAGCCCTGCGCGAGGCGGACGAGGGCGGTTACATGGCCGACCTGCTCGATGAGGCGCTTGCCTCCGGTCGGGGGTTCTTCCCCCATTTTCGCCAGCATCTGACCCGGGATCTGGTGGCGCTGGCCGCCCATACCTATGTGGCCGAGCACGATCAGATCCTGAGCGGGGCCTATCCCCAGGCGCTGCTGCACGGCCAGGCTCCGGCAGCCCGGGTACTCGATACCCTCAAGCGGGTGGCTCGCGAGCTGGTGTTCATGCGCCCGGAGGTGGAGGCGCTGGAGCTGGAAGGCTATGCCGCCCTGCGCGGGGTGCTCTCCACCTACGCCTGCCTGCTGGCCCTGCCCGCCAGCCAGTTCGAGCGGCTGCTCGCAGGCAACGGCGGGAGCGAGCTCTTCTTCGCCCGGCGGCTGTTCCACCGCCTCTCTGCCCGCCACCTCAAGGCGTACCGACTGGCGGTGGCGAGCCGGGATCCCCGTTTCGAAAAGGAGAGCGAGCAGGAGTGGTACTACCGGGTGCGGCTGCTGCTCGATTATGTGAGCGGCATGACGGATACCTATGCGCTGGAGGAGTTCCGGCTGTTGTCAGGGATTTGAATGAACCTCTTCTTGGCCGCATTCCACCCATATGGGTGGGAGAGATATTGCGTAAAATTCGGTGTTTTTTTACACTGCGGCAACTTGTTCAACTTTCACACGGTAAGGAGACGACCATGCAACATTCCATGTTCAACGTTGCGTTCGATCGCTGCTCTGGCAGCGCGAAGACTCGTGCTCTTTATTTGCCGCGTGGAGGGGACAGGTAACACCTGCTTTTCTCATCACCCGCGGTTGTCCCGCAGGGTGATCACCTCTCTCCGGGGGAACCGCACGTTCAACTGGAGAATATTATGTCTATCGAACTCGCCCTGCTGCGCCACGTAGAGACCCTGGTTCAAAAAAGGATCACCCGGCTGGAGCGTCGCGTCAGCTACCTGCATCTTTCACCTGCCCTGCTCAAAGACATCGGGCTGGAAGGCAAGGAAGTGCAGATCGCCCACATCCGTGAGCGGGAGTTTCAAACCGGTTTCCGGCTCGGGAACCGAATAACCTGATGGGAGGGGGCCCGGCCCCCGACCTGGTGGATGGCAGGCCTGGGCCTGCCATTTTTCTTTCCTGATGAGCATTGTCTCAATTTAGTTGTCGCACATTGCGCCAAACACTCTATGATCCCCCTCCGTTTCGTATGGGAGTTGATAATGTTCCGCCGCTGCTGTCGTCTCATCTTGCTATGTGGTCTGGCTTTCTGGAGCCTGATGGTTGCGGCTGCGCCGGCGCAACTGGACCAGAGCAACTTCACCCTGGACGAACTGCACTGGCTTGCCACCCATGATGAACTGGTCGTCGGCATGCCTTCGGCGGCTTGGCCACCCTATGTCTATACCGATGGGCGCGGCAACTTCACCGGCCCCCTGGATGAGTTCGCCTCCCAGATTGCAGCCAGGCTGGGGGTGAGCCTTCGCTACCGTGCCTATGCCAACAATGCGGCGGTCCAGCAGGCCTTGCTGGATGGCAAGGTCGACATGTTGATCGGGGTGGCACCGAGCCCGACCCGCACCCTGCAGATGCAATTTACCTCCGAGCTGATGGCACTGCCCCGCGCCGTGCTGCTGACGGGGGGGCGGGAGAGCCTCTCCCTGGAGGAGGCCTATGGGGTGCGCTGGGTCTGCGTCTTCGGTGTCAGCGCCTGCGATGAGCTGCTGCGCCTTGGGATCTCGAACCTGATCACGGCCGACAGCCGGGACGAGGCGATCTTCATGCTCAAGGAGGGCAAGGCGGATGCCTACCTGGCCGAGCTGCCCATGCTGAACAGGCTGCAAGCCATGGCGGGCATGGCGCTGGCCAGGATCGACTGGATGAGGGATACCTCCCTCGCCATGGCCGTGGCGCCCAGGAATGATGTCTTGCAGGGATTGCTGGAGCGGGCCCTCGAGGACATCTCTCCCTTGGAGCGTCGCGCCATTCTGGAGGCGGGGGACATCCTCGACTATGCCTTGGTGAAAAGGAGCAGGGAGATCGTCTTCAATCCGCAGGAGCAGGCGTGGTTGCAAGCACATCCGGTCATCCGCTACGGGGTTGCCCCGGATTGGCCCGGGATGAGCGAGGTGGACGACAGGGGGCGGCTCAAGGGGCTCATTGCCGATCTGCTGACACTGATGAGCCAGCGTGCCGGGCTTCAGTTCACCCTGGTGCCGACTCGGAGCTGGGCCCAGAGCATGGCGCTCTTCCAGGATCGCAAGCTGGATCTCATCCCGGCCATGACTCCCACCGCGGAGCGTCAGCAGTTTGCCCGGTTTACCCCCAACTACGCGTCGATCAACCGGGTGGTCGTGGCGAGGCAGGGGATGGCCGAGCTCACCGCCGCCAGGGCACTGAAAGGGCACAGGGTGGGCATGGTAGGGGGCTCGGTGGAGCAGGTCTTGCTGAACGAGGTGGGGGCCATCGCCGTGCCGGTGGCCAGCGATGCCGAATTGCTGCCCCTGCTGGACCAGCAGAAGGTCGACTATGTGCTGATGAGCACCACCACCCTGGAGCAGTCGCTGCAAAAGGGATTCAGCGACCGCTACCAGGTGGTCTTCTCCGGCAGCGACCTGCGGGTACCCATCGCCATGGCGACCCAGTTGCAGGACCCCATGCTGCAGCAGATCCTCACCAAGGTGTTGATCGCCATTCCCCCCGACGAGCTCTCCGCCCTGGAGAAAAAGTGGCTCTCCCTGACCATACAGACGGGACTGGATCCGAAGACGGTGCTGCTCTGGTCCTCCCTTGGCGGCGGCATCTTCCTGCTCTGCCTCTTGCTGTTCATGGGCTGGAACCGGACGCTGCGCCGCCAGATCAGCCAGCGGCGGGAGGCCGAGCGGCGGCTCGAGGAGCAGCTGGTGTTTGTCCAGATGATGCTGGATGCCCTGCCCAACCAGGTGGTGCTGACCAACGAGCGCTATGAAGTGGCAATGACGAACCGGGCGTATCGGCAGATGTTCCTCGGCGGGGAGAATCTGACGGGCTCCTATGAGCGGTTGCTCCAGGATCGATTACCCGAGTCGATCCGCGCCAGGGTGATGGAGGAGGATGCCAGCGTCTGGGAGAGCGGAGAGGAGCTTCATGGCCGGGGCGAGATCCGGTTTGATGACGATCGCCTGCACCAGATGATCTACACCAAGCGGCTCTTTGCGGGGCCCGATGACAAGCGGCTCGGGATCCTGACCGTGCTGACCGACGTGACCGAGCTGGAGCAGGCGCGGTTTGCGGCCCAGGAGGCGCAGACCCGGCTGACCCAGATCACCGACAGCATGCCGGGTCTGGTCTATCAGTATCACTGGCTTGGGCCGGGCAAGGGGCACTTCCTCTACACCTCGCAAGGGGTCAGGGAGATGGTGGGGGTCGAAGAGGAGCAGGCCGGCATGGCGGTCACCGGTGCCTCCATCCTGGGGCTGACAGGCAAGGCGCACCAGGACTTCGTGGCCACGGTGGATCGTCATGCCCTGAGCATGCAGCCGCTGGATCTCGAGGTGGAGATCCGGCGCCAGGGGGAGGCGGGCTATTTGCAGATCCGTGGTCACTTCGTTCACCAGGAGGGGCTTGAAGGGGTCATATTGAACGGCGTGGTGCAGGACATCACCAAGCTCAAGCGCCAGGAGCTGGAGCTGCGCCAGGCCAGGCGGGTGGCGGAGGAGGCGACCCAGGCGCGCAGCCGCTTCCTCGCCACCATGAGTCATGAGCTTCGCACTCCCATCTCCGGCATGCACGGCATGCTGGAGCTGCTGCAAATGAGCCCGCTGGATGACGATCAGCGCTACATGTTGCGCAATATCTCGACCTCCACCAACCACCTGCTCTATCTGGTGAACGACATCCTGGACTTCTCCAAGATGGAAGCCGGGCAGTTGCAACTGCATCCCCATCACTGCCGCCTGACCTCGGTGATTTGCGATGTCATCCGGGGACATGCGGCCCTGGCCTATGGCAAGGGACTCAACGTGACGCTGCGGTGGGGGAAGACTGTGCCGGATCTGGCCTGCATCGACGGGATAAGGGTGGGGCAGGTGATCTCCAATCTGTTGAACAACGCGGTGAAGTTCACCGAGGCAGGGGCGATCGCCATCCAGGTGGATTATGAAGACGACCGGCTGGCCTTCCGGATCCGGGATACCGGGATAGGCATCGCCCTGGAGCAGCAGCGCACCCTCTTCATCCCGTTCAAGCAGGTGGAGTCCGACACCAACCGCCGGTTTGGCGGCACCGGGCTCGGGCTTGCCATCTGTCATCAACTCACCCAGAAAATGGGGGGGAGCCTGACCCTGGAGAGTACCCCCGGAATGGGCACCTGCGTGACTTTCACGTTGCCTCTGGCCGAGTGCCAGTGGGAAGCGCCCCCCCTGACCGGCCAGGTATGGTGGTGGTTTGGGGAGGATGAGGGGCTGGAATCGGTGATGGCCAGGCTGGGCGCCAGACTGGTTCGCATGGAGGCACACCATTGGCAGCAGCCCCTCGAGGGGCATCTGCTGGCGCAGGAGAATCACCTGGAGCAGGCCCTTGGCAGTGACTGGCTGGCCTGTTTGCAGCGTTCGAACCTCAAGGGCATAGTACTCTCTCCCCATGAGGCCCTGCGGGGGCGCATGGGGGGCGACGCCTGGTGGCGACTGGGACAATCGTCTCTCTACCCCGATCTGTTGCTGGAAACCTGCCAGTCACTGTTCAACCAGCAGGCGAGCCAGTCGATGGGGATGGAGGGGGAGAAGCTCAGGGGGCGGGTGCTGGTGGCGGATGATCACCCCGTCAACCGGGCATTGCTGACGAGGCAGCTCGCTATCCTGGGGCTTGAATCCGAGGTGGTGGAAGATGGCGAGGAAGCGCTGCGCGCCTGGCAGGGGCAGGATTTCGCCCTGCTGCTGACCGACTGCCACATGCCGGTGATGGATGGCTATGCCCTCACGCGAGCCTTGCGGGATGCCGGGGACAGTGCTCCCATTATCGGGGTGACGGCCGATACCTCTGAGGAGGCGAGCCAGCAGATGCGTGATGCCGGCATGAACGACATGCTGTTCAAGCCCTACAGTCTGGATGCCCTGAGCCAGACCCTGGGACGCTGGTTGCCGACTCAGGAAGAACAGCTCGCTTCGGAGGCGCCCCGGCAAGCCAGGGTTCAGCTGCCAGGCATAAGCTGGTTGACCCTGTTCGGGGATGAGGCGGTGGCTCGCAGCATGGCCAGCGAATACCTGGACGCCAACGAGCAGGATGGCGAGGACATGAGGCTGGCGCTGGCCAGCCAGGATACCCAGGCGCTGGTGGAGACGGCACATCGCATCAAGGGGGCCGCGCGCATGGTAGGACAGCAGGCATTGGCAGAGGAGGCGGCCCGGCTGGAGGCGGCGGCCAGATTGAAACAACTGGACAAGCTCGATGACCTGGCCAGGGCGGTACAGGCATTGATGGACTCTATCAGAGGTGAAACGGGGTTATGGCTCGATGAATAGCGCACGGCATGAGTTGGCGATCATGGTGGTGGAGGATCACAACTTCCAGCGCAAGGCCCTGATGCACCAGATCCGTGGACTGGGCTACGGCAACCTGCTGGAGGCGCAGGACGGGGAGGAGGCGCTGGCACAGTGCCAGCACCACAGGGTCGACATCCTGTTCTGCGATCTGCGCATGCCCGGCATGGATGGCATGGCGCTGCTGCGCCGCCTCTCCCTTGGCGGGTTCCGCGGCGGCATTGTGCTGTGCAGCGCCCTGGAGGATGACGTGGTCGATGCCGTGCTGCGCATGAGCCGGGCCTATGGCCTGCAGGTGCTGGGGCGCATCGAGAAACCCGCGTCTCCCCAGCAGATCGCGCAGCTCATCGGTGCCTGGCGGCCCCAGCAGGTGCGCAGCCAGGAAGAGGATGGTTATCACCTGACCCTGGATGAGCTGCGCCGGGCGCTGGATCAGGACCAGTTGCTGCCCTGGTATCAACCCAAGGTGGGTTTTCACAACGGGGAGTGGCTCGGCATGGAGGCGCTTGCCCGCTGGCAGCACCCCGAATATGGCCTCATCTCGCCGGCCCGTTTCATCCCGCTGGCGGAGCACAACGGGCTCATCGACCCGCTCACCGAGGTGATCATCGGCAAGGCGCTGCGGGACGGCCACCTGTGGGAGAAGACCGGGCTCTCCCTGAACCTGTCGATGAACCTCTCCACCACCTCCCTCATCGAGGGGGATCTGTGCAACACCCTGCTCAGTCACTGCCAGCGCTGGAGCATCAACCCCGAGCTCATCACCCTCGAAGTGACCGAGAGCGCCTTCGTCAAGGATCTCGGCAAGTCGCTGGAGGTGCTGACCCGCTTGCGGATGCACGGTTTTGGCCTCTCCATCGATGATTTCGGGACCGGCTACTCCTCCATGCAGCAGCTCGCCCTGCTCCCCTTTACCGAGTTGAAACTGGACAGATCCTTCGTGGATCGCTGCTATGAAGATCCCTCTCGCCTAGCCATCATCGAGTCCAGCATCGAGCTGGCTCGCAAGTTGGGCTTGAAATCGGTGGCCGAGGGGGTCGAAGATGAGGCGACCTGGCAATTGCTGGCGAAGCTGGGGTGCGATCAATGCCAGGGCTTCTTCTCCGCCCGCCCCATGCCCCGCGAGGAGCTGATGGGATGGCATCAGGGTTGGCAGGCTCGTTTGCCCGCGCTCATCAGACGCTAATCCCGGGCAGGATGCCCGACGAATTCCAAGGATGGCCATGAAAATATCAAGCAAGTTGTTGTTGAGCTTCTGTTTTATCAACCTGCTCATCATTCTCTCCTCCGCCCTTGTCTATCATCAGCTCGGCCGGATCGAAGGCTCGCAAGATGCCTTGCTGGCCCAGGCCCTGCCCGCCCTGCAGCGGGACGAGGCGAGCCAGAAAGCCCTGATTGCCACCGTTTCATCCCTGCGGGCCTATCTCATCCTCGGCAAGGATCCGGCACAGGGTGATCGCATCAAGCAGGAGTGGGAAGAGGCCTGGCACGCCATCGATCGCCAGCGTTTCACCCCCGACCTGACCCGGGCACTCAAGGATTTCAAGGGGGCACAGTCACAGGTGTGGGCCCTGGCTCACACCGAAGAGAACCTGCCCGCCCACACCCTGATGCTGCTGGAGGCCGGCCCCCTGGCGGAGTCGGCCCTCGATCAGTTGCAGTCTTTTGCCAATGAAGAGGTGGCGACGCCCCAGGCGACGTTGCCTGGTGACAGGCGCCTGCTGCTCAAGCAGGTGGGGGATGCCTACAACAGCCTGGGCAATGCGCTCTCCGCCCTGCGGGATTTCCTCATCTCGGGGGAGAAGGAGTACCTGGACAAGTACCGGGACTACTACCAGTTTCACCAGCAGCGGGTGGCCGAGCTGAAACAGCAAGAGGCCAACTTCACCGAGGCACAAAAGGGGCTCTGGACGCTCTTTGAAGAGATGTCAACCCCCTTTGCCGAGCTGGTCGGCCAGGTGATCGAGAAGCGCCAGGCCCCGGACTGGGACAGGGCCAACCACCTGATGGCCACCGAGATAGAGCCCGCCCTGACCCGGCTGGCGGATCAGCTGGCGACCCAGGTGACCCATACCCGTGCCGAGGTGGACAAGATGGCGGGGGAGATGGCGGCCGCCAGTCAGGCCATTCACCGCACCCTGCTGCTGGCCACCACCAGCGTCATCCTACTGGGCACCCTGGTGGCCCTGCTGTTCAGCCGGCGCCTGACCCGGGACATCGCCAGCCTGGTGAAACGGGCGGGCCTGGTGGCCGATGGCCGCCTCCCCGTCACCCCCTTGCCCGTGCTTCGTCAGGATGAGCTGGGAGGGCTCACGGGCTCCATCAATCGGATGTCGGCACAGTTGCGCGAGCTGGTGGGGGAGATCCAGGGGGCGGTCGGTCAGGTGGAAGGGGCTGGCCGCGAGGTGGGCCAGACCACCAATGCCATCGTGGATGATCTGGCGAGCCAGAATCAGCGGCTCGATGCGGTGGCAGCCGCCATCGAGCAGATGTCGGTCAGTACCCGGGATGTGGCGGGCAACATTGCGGACGCGGCGGGAGCGGCTCGCCAGACCGAGCAACAGGCAAGGGAGGGGGAGCAGGCCCTCGCCCGTATGGGGACCACCATGGCGCAGATTGGTGCCATGATTGCCCAGGCAAACCAGGCGATGACGCAGCTCAGCAGCCAGAGCGAGCAAGTGGGGAGGGTCACCGAAGTGATCGCCACCATCGCCGAACAGACCAATCTGCTGGCACTCAATGCGGCCATCGAGGCGGCGCGGGCCGGTGAGCAGGGACGGGGATTTGCCGTGGTGGCCGATGAAGTGAGGCAGTTGGCCAGCCGCACCAGCGCATCGACCATGGAGATCAACCAGACCATTGCCAGCATCCAGCAGCAGACCCGGGAGACCGCGGATACCGTGGGCAGCGGCACCCTGCTGGTGGAGCAGGGGCGCGGCGCCGTGGCCTCGGTGACCGAGACCCTGGAGTCGATGGCGACGCTGGTGCAGGATCTCAGCGGCCAGCTTGCCGCCATCGCCACCGCCACCGAGCAGCAGTCAAGGGCGGCGCAGGAGGTGGCGGGCACGGTGGAGGAGATTGCCGGGCTCAGCCATCAGTCCAGCGAGCATGGCCAGCAGGGGGAGCAGATCGCCGCCCGCCTGACCCGGGAGACCGGGAGACTGACATCGGCCATCAGCCGCTTCGAACTGGATGCCTGACGCAAGTGAGAGAAAAACGGGGCAGACCTCTGGGTCTGCCCCGTTTTTTTCGGCCCGAAAACCTGGTGGTGGAAGGATGCACGCCGCAGGTGCGGTCCTGACCGTTCGGAAGCTGGGGGATGGTGTCTTGTGTACTGCCCTGTGGCTCTTTCTGCCGGCAGGACGGGTCACTCCAGGCGGCGGAAGGCCTGGTTTTCGAAGCTGCTGCAGGTCTCCTGGTTGAGCAGGTTGACCAGCAGGATGGCCCGCTTTTCGCCATCCGGTTCCAGATAGATGGCTTCAAACCCGGCGAGGGGGCCGGATTCGATAAGTACCTTGTCTCCCTGGGTCGGCAGGCGGGCATAGCTGGCGCGCGCCTCGTCGCTGTCGTCCCGGCTCATGAGCCGGTAGATCAGCTGGCTGCTGACGGGGGTCCACTCCTTGCCGAAGTGGATGATGCGACTGATGCCCCGGGTCGATTTCAGGGTGACCGGGGTGACCTCTTCCAGATCCACGTAGATGAAGAGATAGTTGGGGAACATGGGCTCGCGCTGGGGCACGCGCTTGCCTCGCCGCAGTTTTTCAATCTCGACCATGGGGTAATAGGATTCAACGCCCTGGGCTGCCAGATGGGCGCGGGCGCGGGCCTCTTCCTTGGGTTTGCAGTAGGCCAGATACCATTTCTTCATTGTTGTTCTGTTTTTCGTGTTGCCGTGCTTGTGGCTATGATAACGGGGGTAAAAAAAAAGGCCACGCTTGACGTGGCCTTTTTTCCAGAGTGAGTGATTACCAACCTTTCACCAGACCGCCCTTGAACAGCTCGGTCCCCTTCTTGAAGACCTCGTCGGTCTGGAAGGACTGGACGAACTCCTTGACCTTCTCGTCGTCCTTGTTGTTCTCGCGAGCAACGATCAGGTTGACGTAGGGGGACTCCTTGTCTTCGACAAACAGGCCGTTCTCGGTCGGGGTCAGACCAATCTGACCGGCGAAGGTGTTGTTGATGATGGCCAGATCCACGTCTTCCAGGGAGCGCGGCAGTTGTGCGGCTTCCAGCTCGACGATCTTGAAGTTGCGCGGGTTGCTGGCGATGTCCAGTACGGTCGCTTCCAGACCGGCACCCTCTTTCAGCTTCAGCAGGCCCTGCTTCTCCAGCAGGATCAGGGAACGACCCAGGTTGGTCGGATCGTTCGGCACCGCGATCTGGGCACCGTCTTTCAGCTCGGACAGGGCCTTGACCTTCTTGGAGTAACCGGCGATCGGGTAGACGAAGGTGTTGCCGACCGGCACCAGCTTGAAGCCGCGATCACGGATCTGGGCATCCAGGTAGGGCTTGTGCTGGAAGGCGTTGACGTCGACGCTGCCGTCGTTCAGGGCCACGTTCGGGGTGACGTAGTCGGAGAAGGTGACCACTTCGACGGTCAGGCCGTATTTTTCCTTGGCAACCTTGGCCGCGGTCTCAACCAGCTCGGTCTCGGGACCGGCGATGGCGCCCACCTTCAGGGTCTTGTTCTCTTCCTTCTGGCCGCAGCCGACCAGTACCAGGGTTGCCAGCAGCGCAGCTGCTGCGGATTTGATGCCCAATTTCATAAAAACCTCCTGTCAGAAATCGACGATTAACGATGATCACATTGTTTGACCAGGCGCTCACCCGCGCTCTGGATGAGTTGAACCAGCACCACCAGAATGACCACGGTGACCAGCATGACGGTGGGATCGAAACGCTGGTAGCCGTAGCGAATACCCACATCACCGAGACCACCGCCTCCGATGGCACCTGCCATGGCGGAGTAGTTCACCAGGGTGACGAGGGTGATGATGACGCTGTTGAGGATCCCCGGCAGGGCCTCGGGCAGCAGCACCTTGGCGATGATTTGCAGGGGCTTGGCCCCCATGGCCTTGGCCGCTTCCAGCAGGCCGTCAGGCACCTCCATCAGGGCCCCTTCCACCAGGCGGGCGATGAAGGGAATGCAGCCCACGGTCAGCGGCACGATGGCGGCGATGGTGCCGATGCTGGTGCCGACGATGAAGCGGGTCAACGGAATGATGGCGACCAGCAGAATGATGAAGGGCACCGAGCGACCGACGTTGACGATGACGCCCAGGACCTTGTTGAGCAGCGGATTGGCCAGGATCTGGCCCGCCTTGGTCACGTGCAGCGCCACGCCGAGCGGCAGGCCGAGCAGGCAGCCGAACAGGGCGGAGGCAAACACCATGATGAGGGTGTCGCCCAGAGCCGAAATCAGCAGATTAATCATTGCTTCGGACATAACCCATTACCTCCAGCTGAATGTGGTTGTCGATGAGGAACTGCTGGGTGGCCTCGCACTGGGCCTCGTCCCCGAACAGTTCCGCCAGCAGGAAGCCGAACTTGACGCCACCGGCGTATTCGATGTCTGCGCTCAGGATGCTGATGTCGATGTTGAAACGGCGGCTCGCCTCGGAAATCAGCGGCGAATCCACCGTGGTCCCGGTAAAGCCGAGCTTCACCAGGGGATAGCTGCCGGGCACCCGGTCGCTACTCATCCGATCCTGATACTCTTGGGGCACTTCCAGGTGGATGGTGGAGTGGATGAAATCCCGGGCCAGCTGGGTCTTGGCATTGCTGAAGAACCAGGCCACTTCCCCCTGCTCGATGAGACGGCCGTCGCTGATGATGGCCACTTCGTCGCAGATCCCCTTCACCACGTCCATTTCGTGGGTGATGAGCAGTATGGTGAGCCCCAGCTTGACGTTGATCTCCTTGAGCAGGGTCAGGATCGAGCGGGTGGTCTGGGGGTCGAGGGCCGAGGTGGCCTCGTCGCACAGCAGGACCTTGGGAGCCGGTGCCAGGGCACGGGCGATGGCGACGCGCTGCTTCTGCCCGCCGGAGAGCTCGGACGGATAGGCGTGGGCACGGGCTTCCAGCCCGACCAGGGCCAGCAGTTCGCTGACCCGGCTCTGGATCTTGTCCTTGCTCCAGCCCGCCAGTTCCAGCGGGAAGGCGATGTTGGCGGAGACGGTGCGAGAGGCCAGCAGGTTGAAGTGCTGGAAGATCATGCCGATCTGGCGGCGAGCCTGAGTCAGATCCCGCTCGCTGAGGGCGACCAGGTCCTGGCCATCGACGATGACCTGCCCCTCGGTGGGGCGCTCCAGCAGGTTGACGCAGCGGATGAGGGTACTCTTGCCGGCACCGGAGGCACCGATCACCCCGAAGATCTTGCCTTGGGGCACATGCAGGCTCACGTCACGCAGGGCGTGCACGGCATCACTGCCTTTACCGTAGACTTTGTTGAGACCGATCAACTTAATCATGGATTCTTCCGTGCTAACAGCCTTAAAGCACAGGGCGCTACAGGCGGGTAAATTGGGCAGAGGTTTCACTGGGTAGCTCTGTCATCATGGAGGATGATGCTAAGATGTCCGGATGGCTGTGTCAACGCATGTTTTTACGTCTAGACGTCTAAAAAATGGATAAGGATTCCCGCCATTTGACTATGGTGTGGAGGTATCACCACCAGCATCAATATTAGATTCCGATTTGATGACTCTAGTCCGAATATAAGCTGGTAAATATCTTTTATGTCGTCGATTTGATGCCTCCCCTTCGGACAAGGTGCCCGGTTGTCCGGGCAGTCTCGCTGCCGGTTTCCCCTTCCTCCTGCCGTCTCTTTTCCTGCTTTCTTTTCCATCTCCTTGATGCAGAACAATAAATGACCAGTTTGTGGCCGTGTCGACATGCCAGCTCCCTATACTGGCTGCAGGTGGATGCCAGGAGGGAGGCGAGATGCGATTCCAACAGATCAAGGACCTGATGCTCTATCTCGAGGAGCTTCATCATCGGCAAGGGCACATTTACGGGCGCCAGATCCCCCGGGTGGATGCTGAGCGCAGCAGAATGTTGCTGGCCTATCTGCAAGGGCGGGAGGATGCCGCGGCGGCTCATCTGCACGATTATCGCGAGCAGATGGGCAGCGCGGTGAAGGAGACCTGGCTGGATCAGGGGTTTGGCGAGGATCTGCTGGCCGAGGGGGATCGTCTGGCGCTGCCCGCCACAACCCAGCCCGCGGAGATAGTGGCCCTGGTGTCACGCCAGGAGGAGAGGCTCATCGGCGAGCTGGAACGTCTGGCCCGGGAGTGCCCCACGCCCGACACGGCGGCGCTGCTGAAAGCCCTGGCCTCCATGGCCCAATCCCGCCTGACCCGTCTGGTACACGGTGCTCATCGCCTCGACGATCTCTGAGCCCGGATGAGAGAGACCCGGCACGGGCCGGGTCTTCTGATGTTGCTGGCGGTCAGCCCCCTTGCCGGGCCGCGCCATAGAGGGCGGCGCCTATGATGCCGGCCTGGTTGAGGTTCGCGGCCGCCACCAGGGGAGCCCGGGTCTCAATCTTGTCGATGAACTTGTCGAGCTTGGCGGCGCTGCCGCCCCCCAGGATGAAGAGGTCGGGGGAGAACAGAAACTCCAGGCGAGCCAGGTATTTGTTGAAACGTTTGCCCCAGCGGCCCCAGGAAAGATCCTCGCGCTTGCGCACCGCATCGGAGCAATAGTGTTCGGCCACCATGCCTTCCAGCATCAGGTGACCCAGCTCGGTATTGGGCAGCAACTGACCATTGACGAAGACGGCGGTACCGATGCCGGTGCCGACGGTGATGAGAATGATGACGCCCTGGCGATCCTGCCCGGTGCCAAAGCGCATCTCCGCCAGACCGGCCGCATCGGCGTCGTTCAGGACATGGCAGGGCAGGCCGGTCACATCGGCAAACAGGTGGGCGGCATCGGTCTCAATCCAGCTCTTGTCGATGTTGGAGGCATTCTTGGCGATGCCGTTGTGGATGGTGGCGGGAAAACCGCACCCCACGGGACCCTTCCATTGGAAGTGTTCGACCAGCGCCTTGAGGGTGTGTGCCACGGCGGCCGGGGTTGCCGGTTGCGGTGTGGCGATGCGGTGGCGTTCGCCAATCAGCTCCCCGGTTTCGGTGTCGACCAGGCAGCCCTTGATCCCGGACCCCCCAATATCTACTCCCAGCATCTGCATCAGAATCTTCCTTTTATTGTGCCGATGTTCAATGGTCGGCAGAGCATGAAAAAATGGCTGCGATCCGGCAAGGGCCAGATCACTTATGCGTGATCCGGCAGACCTTTTTCGATGCAGCGGATCAGCAATCGCGTCTTTTTATTCTCTTCCTGCTGACGCCTGGCCAGGGTCGCCAGCGCCCACTCGATATGCTCGGCCACCATGGGCGCCGCCTCAGGCAGCGCCTGTTGCAGGGCGGCCAGGACCTCGCTGCTGGCCGGTCCGTTGCCAAGGGCCACCGCCAGGTTGCGGCGCCAGCGCTGATAGCCGATGCGGCGGATGGGGCTGCCTTCCGTGTGCTTGAGAAACTCGGCCTCGCTCCAGCCCCACAAGGTCAAGAGGGGCGGGCGGTGCAGATTGGGGCGGGGGCTGAAGTCGGGCTCCGGGCTGGCATTGGCATAGCGGTTCCAGGGGCAGATGAGCTGGCAGTCGTCACAGCCATAGATGCGATTGCCCATGAGCGGCCTGAACTCCTCGGGAATGGGGCCGTCGTTCTCGATGGTGAGATAGGAGATGCAGCGCCGTCCGTCTACCACATAGGGGGCGATGATGGCACCGGTGGGGCAGATATTGATGCAGGCCACGCACTTGCCACACAGCTCCTTCTCCACCGGGGTATCCACGGGCAGCGGCAGGGCGATGAGCAATTCTCCCAGAAAGAAGAAGGAGCCGGCGGACTCGTTGATCAGCAGCGAGTGCTTGCCCACCCAGCCAAGGCCCGCCTTGGCCGCTAGCGGCCTTTCCAGAATAGGGGCCGAGTCGACGAAGGGGCGCCACTCGCCCAGGGTTTGTCCCGCCGCCTGCAACAGGGTTTCGCACCGCAGCTCGATGCGCTCCCCCAACTGTTTGAGCCGGTTGCGCAGCACCTTGTGGTAGTCGCGGCCGAGGGCATAGCGGCTGATGTAGCCGAGGGTGGGATTGCGCAGGGTGGCGGCAAAGCCCGCCTCGAACGGGAGGTAGTTCATCCGCACCGAGATGACCCGCAAGGTGCCCGGCAACAGCTCGTGGGGGCGGGCCCTCATCATGCCGTGGCGCGCCATGTAGTCCATGGTCCCGTGATAACCGGCATCCAGCCAGGCCTGCAACCTTGGCTCTTCCAGGGTGAGGTCGGTGTCGGCGATGCCGACCTGGTCAAATCCTAGCTCCCTTGCCCAGAGCTTGATATCGTGGGCCAGTTGCGCAAGTTCGGCAGCCGTCATGCAGCATCCCCCCTCTGCCTGTAGGAGTGTGGCAGGCGCAGGGCGGCAATATGGCGTGCCAGTTGCCGGGTCATGGGATGATGAAACGTGGGGGCCGTCATGGTAGAGGTGTTCGGGGACGCTATCCGCAAAAATGAGTGGGAGAGTCTAGCACAACCCCTGTGGCGGGCCGAGCAGATCCGCAGCATGGAACGGCGCTGGGCCGAGCAGGAGGGGTTGCCCCTCTATGTGCTGATGGAGCGGGCCGGGAATGCGCTGTGCAACTATGCCTGTCACCACTGGCCCGACAGCCGTCAGTGGTGGATCTTCGTCGGCCCTGGCAACAACGGTGGGGATGGCTACGTGCTGGCCCGCCTTGCCCGGCGCATCGGCCTCGAACCTCTGGTGATTGCCGCCCGGGCTCCCGGCCTGCTGAGGGGAGATGCCAGGCGGGCTGCCGAAGAGTGGCTCGCATCGGGGGGGAGCGTGACCATGGCCGAGGATCTGCTGCCCGCCACGCTGCCGCCGCCGGATCTGGTCATAGACGCACTGCTCGGTACCGGCGTCCAGCTTCCCCTCTCCTCGTCAATGACAAAGATCGTCGCAACAATCAATGGCTTGAACGCGCCCGTGCTGGCGGTGGATCTCCCCTCCGGTCTCCATGCCGACACCGGCCGCGCCATGGGCGCACTGGTGCGTGCCACCCGCACCCTCACTTTCATCGGCATCAAGCAGGGCATGCTCACCGCCGACGGGGTGGACGGAGTCGGCCACCTCGACCGGGATCCCCTGGGAGTGACGCCGGGGGAGGAACGGGTTCCCGCTGCCGAGCGGATCGATTATCCCAGCCTCAAGGGGTTGCTGACCCCGCGCAGGCGCTCGGCTCACAAGGGACACAGCGGCAAGGTACTGCTGACGGGGGGGAACCTCGGGATGCAGGGGGCCATCCTGCTGGCGGGTCAGGCCTGTCTGCGGGCGGGGGCGGGATTGGTACGCCTGCGCCAGCACCCGGATTGCCCTGCGGCCAGCCTGGTTCAACCCGAGCTGATGGGATGCCCGGCGGACATGGATGAAGGGTGGGCATCGGTGCAGGTACTGGGCCCCGGGCTCGGTCAGGATGAGTGGGGCCGGGACCGGTTCGAACAGGGCATCGGAGCCGCCGTGCCACTGGTATTGGACGCCGATGGATTGAATTGGCTGGCGCAGGCCCCCCGTCATCAGGATAATTGGGTGCTCACGCCCCACCCCGGGGAGGCGGCTCGCCTGCTGGGTTGCTCCATCGCCGAGGTCGAGGGGGACAGGTTTGCGGCCGTCTCGCGACTGCAACAGCGCTACGGTGGTGTGGTGTTGCTCAAGGGGGCGGGGTCGCTCATCTGCGACGGCAGGCGCATTTCCCTGTGCGACGAGGGCAACCCCGGCATGGCCAGTGGCGGCATGGGTGACCTCTTGTCTGGTATAATCGCCGCCCTTCTGGCTCAGGGCTGGTCTGCGGGCATGGCCACCCGACTCGGGGCCGTGATCCACGCAGAGGCCGCCGATCTGGCCGCTGCCGAGGGTGAGAGGGGCATGCTGGCATCGGATCTGCTGCCCTGGATCCGTCGTCTGGTCAATCCGACACAGTAACAAGTAACAAGAAGAACATGGCAAAAACGTTGATGATGACACTGCCGGACGAGGCAGCAACAGTGGCGCTGGGTGGCCGTCTGGCAAAGGCGTGCCAACAGGCCACCACGGTATTTCTGCACGGTGCCCTCGGGGCCGGCAAAACCACCCTGACCCGAGGCTGGGTGCAGGGACTGGGTCATGAGGGCAAGGTCAAGAGTCCGACCTATACCCTGGTGGAGCCCTATGAGCTTGCCCAGTGGCAGGTCTATCACTTCGATCTCTATCGACTGGCCGACCCGGAAGAGCTGGAGTTCATGGGCATTCGCGACTATTTCGCCGCCGATACCCTCTGCCTGGTGGAGTGGCCAGAGAAGGGCGAGGGCTGGCTGCCAGCCCCGGATCTCGAGATCACCCTGAGTTATGCAAACGAGCAGCGCGCGGTGCAGATTGATGCCCGCACTGCTATCGGCGAAGCCATTCTGGAACGGTTGTCATCTCAGTGCGCGTGATCCTTGTTTTTGTTCTCTCCCTGATGGCATTGCCCACCTGGGCCAATCAGCTCAAGAGTGTGCGGGTGTGGCCATCACCGGACAACACCCGGGTGGTGCTCGACATGAGCAGCGCCCCCAATTTCAACTACTTCACCCTGACCGGTCCGAACCGTCTGGTCATCGACCTGAAAGGGGCGAGCAACGCCACCAACCTGGCCCGCATCGAGAACAAGAGCGAGCTGGTGCGCAAGATCCGCGAGAGCACGCCGCTGGAGAAGGGCGGCCTGCGACTGGTGCTGGATCTCGGCTCTGCCATCAAGCCGGTGGTCTTCCCGCTGGCGCCGGCAGGTCCCTATGGCCACCGTCTGGTGATCGATCTTCCCTATGAAGAGAAGGGGAGCGCTGCGGCGCAGCCCGCTCCCGTCGGGGGGCACGGCAAGGCCATCGTCATCGCCATCGATCCTGGTCACGGCGGGGAAGACCCGGGCTCCATCGGCCCGCGCCGCACCTACGAGAAACGGGTGACCCTGGCGGTCTCCCAGAAGCTGGCGACCCTCATCGACCGGGAGCCCGGCATGCGCGCCGTGCTGACCCGCCGTGGCGACTACTTCGTCGATCTCAACAAACGCTCCGAGATTGCCCGCAAGGCCAAGGCAGACCTGCTGGTGTCAGTGCATGCCGACAGCTTCCACAACTCGACCCCGCGCGGCGCCTCCGTCTGGGTGCTGTCGACCAACCGCGCCAACCGCGAGATGGGTAGCTGGCTCGAGAAGCAGGAGAAACAGGGGGAACTGCTGGGAGGCGTTGGCAAGGTATTGGCCGAGTCTGATCCCAACCCCTATCTGGCGCAGACCTTCCTGGATCTCTCCATGGACAAGTCCAGGGCCGAAGGCTATGACGTCAGCCGCCAGATCCTGCGCTCGCTCGGGCGGGTGGCCAGATTGCACAAGAAGGCGCCGGAACATGCGAGTCTGGCGGTGCTGAAGGCGCCGGACATCCCCTCGGTACTGGTGGAGACGGGCTTTATCTCGAACCACGCCGAGGAGAAGCTGCTGGCCACCGCCAGCTATCAGGATCAGCTGGCCCGGGCCATCTTCGAGGGGATCCGCAACTATTACCGCAGTCATCCGACCAAGGGGCCCATGCTCACCGGCAAGGGCCAGGTTGCTGCCCCGCCGCGTCAGGCGCCTGCCAACAAGCCGGTCGCTGTCAGCAAGCCGGCTGCCCAGCCAACGCAGCAGGTCGTGACCAACCGGATGCCGGCGAGCGAGCCCTATCGCGTCGGTGAGGGCGGCGCCCCGGTCAGCAGCGTCGGCAGCGCCTCCGGTGCCGGCGTGATCAAACCTTACAAGGTCGCAGCCCAGGAGCCGAGTGCGCCGGTAGCCAGCGTGCAGAGCAACGACAAGTCCAACATGATCCGCCACGTGGTCACCCGTGGTCAGAGTCTCTCCCGGCTCGCCGAGAAACATGGGGTGAGTCAGGCGCGACTGGTGGAGATCAACAAGCTTAAGTCGCGGGACATCCAGATAGGGCAGGTGCTCTATATTCCGCGAAAATAGCGCGGGTGAAGAACGCCGCCCTTCTCTGCCGATGGCAGGGAGGGGCGGTGAGCATTGATGGCGCCAGGTCCACCTCTTCCCCTTTTTCATCTGCAGGAGCAAGCGATGCCAATCCGTATATTGCCGCCGATTCTGGCCAACCAGATTGCTGCCGGTGAGGTGGTGGAGCGGCCCTCCTCCGTGGTCAAGGAGCTGGTGGAAAACAGCCTGGATGCGGGGGCTGACCGGGTCGAGATCGACATCGACAAGGGAGGCGCCAAGCTTATCCGCATTCGTGACAACGGCTGCGGTGTCGCCAGGGATGAGCTGGTGCTGGCGCTGTCGCGCCACGCCACCTCCAAGGTGGCGACCCTGGACGATCTGGAAGGGATCAACAGCCTGGGCTTTCGCGGGGAGGCGCTCGCCTCCATCAGCTCCGTCTCCCGCCTCACCTTCACCTCCCGTACGGCAGAGCAGAGCGAGGCCTGGCAGGCCCAGGCGGAAGGGCGTGAGATGAGCGTCACCGTCAAGCCGGCGGCCCACCCGGTGGGCACCACGGTGGAGGTGGTGGATCTCTTCTTCAACACCCCGGCGCGGCGCAAGTTCATGCGCAGCGAAAAGACCGAATTTGCCCACATCGACGAACTGGTGCGCCGCATCGCGCTCTCCCGCTTCGACGCCACCCTGATCCTGCGTCACAACGGCAAAGTGGTGCGCCAGTACAAGGCGGCCAACACGGTGGCGGAGCAGGAGCGCCGCCTTGCCGCCGTCTGCGGCTCCCCCTTCATGCACCATGCCCTGGCGGTATCGAGCGAACACAGCGACGTGCGGTTGTGGGGCTGGCTGGCCACTCCGGCAGGGGCCAGGCCGCAGAACGACCTGCAATACACTTATGTCAATGGCCGCATGATGCGGGACAAGCTCATCAATCACGCCATCCGCCAGGCCTATGACGAGCTGCTGCCCGCCGATCGCTTCGCGGCCTATGTGCTTTATATCGAGCTGGATCCCCGCCAGGTGGACGTCAACGTCCATCCGGCCAAGCACGAAGTGCGTTTCCATCAGGCGCGTCTCATCCACGATTTTATCTTCCAGGCGCTGTTTACCGCCCTGCGCCAGGACGGAGCAGGGAGCGCCACCGATGAACCCCTGGCCGAGACCCAGGTCGAGCTGCCGGGCAGCCCGGAGATCACCTATCCGGGTCAGGCGCCGCGCACCGAGTGGTACGGTGCCGAACACGGCTATCGGGCTCCTGCCCCTGCACGAGATGGCGACGGCGTGCGGGAAGGCGGTGGTGGCAGGGGAGGACACTACCAGCCTCCCGAACCCCCGAGCCGGGCCGCGATGCGAGGCATGGGCGCCTTGCTCACCACCCTGCCCGAGGTGGCGATGCCGGCATCCCAGCCCGTAGCCGAGAGCGGTGCCGTCGAGACGCCAGCCCGAACGGGGGAGTGGCGCGCCCTGAGCCTGGTCGAGCAGGCCTATCTGCTGATGGAGCGTCAGGGGCAGCTGGCGCTGCTCTCCCTGGTGCGCGCCGAGCGTCTGTTGTTGCGCCACTGGCTGCTGGATGCCTGGGGCCAGGGGCTGGCGGCCCAGCCTCTGTTGCTGCCGGTCTCCTTCAAGCTGCCGAAAAACCTGGTCGCCCTGGTGGAGGAGCGGGAACGTCTGCTCAAACGCATGGGGCTGGAGTTGAAAAGCGGGGGACGCGACACCATGATCCTGACTCGGGTGCCCGCCCTGCTGCGCCAGACCGATCTGGCCCGTCTCTTACCCGAATTGTTGCAATTGGTCGAGAGCGGATCTGACAGTGATGCCGACGCGCAGGCTGGGGTACTATGCCAGTGGTTGGTGGAACAAGGCATAAGTGCCGAAAAAATATACGATTTTGCCACTGCCACCCGGTTGTTGACGGAACTTGTTGCCGATTTCAGTGACCAACTGGCAGACGTTCGCATGGTGCGCCCGTTGCCGCTGGCGAATGTGCTGGCCGAGTTTGCCGATGGCAACTGACGGCGTCTCGTCGTCTGTTGCATCCATATGACCAGTTTTATGCCGGTTCGCCCGTGAAGGGGCGGCCGAAGGGAGTGTTTAACGTGGCTGACTTGCCGACTGCAATTTTTCTGATGGGGCCGACGGCCTCCGGCAAGACGGATCTCGCCATTGAACTGTGCCAGGCCCTGCCCTGCGACATCATCAGCGTGGACTCCGCGCTCATCTATCGCGGCATGGACATAGGCACCGCCAAGCCGACGCCAGCCGAGCTGGCGCAGGCCCCGCACCGGCTCATCGACATCCTGGATCCCGCCATGAGCTATTCGGCGGCGGATTTTTGCAAGGATGCCCTGCGGGAGATGAAAGAGATCGCCGACCGTGGTCGCATTCCGCTGCTGGTGGGCGGCACCATGCTCTATTTCAAGGCGCTGCTGGAGGGGCTTTCTCCGCTGCCTTCCGCCGATCCCGCCATTCGGGCCGGCATCGAGGAAGAGGCTGCCCGCCTCGGCTGGCAGGCGCTCCATGACGAACTGGTGCGCATCGACCCGGTGGCCGGTGCCCGCATCCACCCCAACGATCCCCAGCGCCTGTGCCGGGCGCTCGAGGTTTACCGCATCAGCGGCAAGACCCTCACCGAGTTGACCCAGGTACAGGGAGAGGGGCTGCCCTACCGGGCGCTGCAGTTTGCCATCGCGCCGAGGGATCGGGCCGTGCTGCACCAGCGCATCGAGCAGCGGTTTGACAAGATGCTGGGCTGCGGCTTCGAGCAGGAGGTCAGGGCGCTTTACGAGCGGGGGGATCTCACCCCGGATCTTCCCTCCATTCGCTGCGTGGGATACCGCCAAATGTGGGACTACCTGGCGGGGGAAGTGGAGTATGATGAGATGCGTTATCGCGGCATTGTTGCCACCCGCCAGTTGGCCAAGCGTCAGATGACCTGGTTGCGCGGTTGGCCTGATGTGACCTGGTTGGAATCTGGTGAGTCTGGCAATCTGGCCAGGGTCGTCGCCCAAGCTGGTCCGGCTTGACACTCCTGTATAATCAGGTTGTTATATTGAATATCCGGTGTTTAAAAACAACAAACTATAAGGAAAAGAAAGATGGCTAAGGGGCAATCTCTCCAAGACCCGTTTTTGAATGCGCTGCGCCGTGAGCGTATTCCTGTTTCTATCTATTTGGTGAACGGCATCAAACTGCAGGGTCAGATCGAATCGTTTGACCAGTTTGTCATTCTGCTGAAGAACACCGTGAGCCAGATGGTCTACAAACACGCCATTTCCACCGTGGTGCCGGCCCGTGCCGTCAACCATCACCAGCACGCCCCGGGCGCCGCCGGTGAAGAGCAGGGTGAAGCCGAGGCGTGATATCCTGCGGCGAGTTCACTCGCCAACTCAGATCCATCATGATACCTGTCAAGGAGCAAGCGCTTGTTTGACCGTTACGAAGCTGGTGAACAGGCCGTTCTGGTACATGTCAACTTCAGCGATGAGGGCGAGCGGGAGGATCTGGACGAGCTCAAGATGCTGGTGAGCTCGGCCGGGGTCAATGCACTGGGGGTGATCACCACCAGTCGCAGCGCACCCAGCGCCAAATTTTTTGTCGGCAGCGGCAAGGCGGAAGAGATCGCGTCCCAGGTCCAGATGCTGGACGCCGACGTGGTCATCTTCAACCATGCCCTGACCCCTGCCCAGGAGCGCAACCTGGAGCGTCTGTTCCAGTGCCGGGTCGTGGACAGGACTGGTCTTATCCTCGATATCTTCGCCCAGCGCGCCCGCACTCACGAAGGCAAGTTGCAGGTCGAACTGGCCCAGTTGCGCCATCTTTCCACTCGTCTGGTGCGAGGCTGGACCCACCTTGAGCGACAAAAGGGGGGGATCGGTCTGCGCGGCCCGGGTGAAACCCAGCTTGAAACCGACCGACGCCTGCTGCGTGAGCGCATCAAGGCCATTTTGCGCCGCCTCGACAAGGTGGCCAAGCAGCGGGAGCAGGGGCGTCGTGCCCGCAACCGCAACGAGGTGCCGACCGTTTCCCTGGTGGGTTACACCAACGCCGGAAAGTCCACTTTGTTCAACCAACTTACAGCTGCCAGCGTGTATGCTGCCGACCAATTGTTCGCAACCCTGGATCCGACCCTGCGCAAATTGGTGATCCAGGATGTGGGTGATGTGATTCTGGCGGATACAGTTGGATTTATTCGACACTTGCCCCATGATCTGGTCGCGGCCTTCAAGGCGACGCTGCAGGAGACCCGCGAAGCGGACCTGCTGCTGCACGTGGTGGACTGTGCCGATGAGCAGATGCAGGAAAATATCGAGTCGGTGCAGCAGGTGCTGGCCGAGATCGAAGCCGATGACCGACCCCAGCTGATGATCTGCAACAAGATCGACAAGCTGGGTGAACATCCGGTCGGGCTGGAGCGTGACGAAGAGGGGCGCCCGGTGCGGGTCTGGCTGTCAGCCCAGACCGGGGAAGGATGTGCAGACCTGTTTACGGCCCTGACTGAATTGCTGGCCGGCTCCATGGTGCACCACACCCTGCAGTTGCCGCCTTCGGCCGCCAGATTGCGCAGTGCGCTCTATCGCCTCAAGGGCATCGAGCAGGAAGGTTTCAGCGAGGAGGGGGATTTTGTGTTGGAAGTCCGCCTGCAACTGGCTGACTGGAACCGCCTCATGAAACAAGAAGGTGATAGTTTACAACGCTTTATCAGGCATTGATTCGTCGATGAGATGAATGTTTGCTGGCTTCATCAACGGTTGATGACCCGATAGAGATGATATCCATCCGCATGTATTAATGGAGACGCTGATGGCTTGGAATGAGCCTGGTAACAACGGCAAAGACCGTGACCCCTGGGGGAACAACGGCAAGAATCAGGGACCCCCTGATTTGGACGAGATGCTGCGCAAGGTGAGCCGCCGTTTTGGTGGTCTGCTCGGTGGCGGCAAGTCTGGTGGTGGCGATGTAGGCAAGTTTGGCCTCTCCATCGCTCTGGTGGTGGCGGTAGTGGTGTGGGTCGTCAGCGGCTTCTATACCATTCGTGAAGCCGAGCGGGGCGTGGTGCTGCGCTTTGGCGAATACTCCCACAACGTGGATCCCGGCCTGCGCTGGAAGCCGACCTTCATCGACCGGGTGATCCCGGTGGACGTGGAGTCTGTCCGTTCCCTGCCGGCGTCCGGTTTCATGCTGACCCAGGATGAGAACGTGGTACGGGTCGAGATGGACGTGCAGTATCGCGTGGTCGATCCCGAGCAGTACCTGTTCAGCGTGACCAACGCCGACGAGAGCCTGAGCCAGGCCACCGACAGCGCCCTGCGCTACGTGGTGGGTCACACCCGGATGGACGATGTGCTGACCACGGGTCGTGAGAAGGTGCGTCAGGAAACCTGGCAGGTGATCGACAGCATCATCGAGCCCTATCAGATGGGTCTGCAGATCGTGGACGTCAACTTCCTGCCGGCGCGTCCGCCGGAAGAGGTGAAGGATGCGTTTGATGACGCCATCTCCGCCCAGGAAGATGAGCAGCGTTTCATCCGTGAAGCGGAAGCCTATGCCCGTGAAGTGGAGCCCAAGGCTCGTGGCCAGGTCAAACGTCTGGAGCAGGAGGCCGAAGCCTACAAGTCCCAGATCGTGTTGAAGGCCAAGGGTGAAGTCGCTCGCTTCAACGAGCTGCTGCCCCAGTATCAGGCCGCGCCCGAGCTGACCCGTGATCGTATCTACCTGGAAACCATGGAAGAGCTCTATCAGCAGGCCAACAAGGTGGTGGTCGACATGCCGGCTGGCAACAACAGCATGATCTACCTGCCGCTCGACAAGCTCTCTGGCAAGGCGAATGCCGTGCAACCGGCACGTCCTGCGGGCACCCCGGCAGTCGAGGCGGCCCAGCCGTCCAACGAAGGGGCCAACTCCACTCCGACCCCGCTGCGTGGCGGTGACCGTTTCAGCACAGGGAGAAACTGATAGATGAAAAAGCTAGCTATTGGTGTCATCGCTGTGGCCGCCATGGTCTGCTTCTCGTCCATCTTCATCGTCGATGAAGGACAGAAGGGGATCGTGGTGCAGTTTGGCAAGGTGAAACGGGTCGACTCCGGTGAACCGCGCCTGTACGAGCCGGGCCTGCACTTCAAGGTGCCGCTCATCGACCAGGTACGTAAGATGGATGCCCGCATCCAGACCCTGGAAGGCCAGGCGGATCGCTTCGTTACGTCCGAGAAGAAGGACCTCATCATCGACTCCTACGTGAAGTGGAAGATCGAGGACTTCTCCAAGTACTACCTGGCGACCGGTGGTGGCAACAAGATCCAGGCTGAAGACCTGCTCAAGCGCAAGATCAACAACGGCCTGCGTTCCGAGATCGGTAACCGTACCATCAAGGACATCGTCTCCGGCGAGCGCAGTACCGTGATGGAAGATGCCCTGATGAAGATGGCGCGCTCCTCCGAGCTCGGCATCAAGGTGGTGGATGTGCGCATCAAGCAGATCAACCTGCCGGTGGAAGTTTCCAGCTCCATCTATCAGCGGATGCGTGCCGAGCGGACCGCGGTTGCCCGTGAACACCGTTCACAGGGCCGCGAGCAGGCCGAGATCCTGCGTGCCGACATCGACCGCAAGGTGACCGTGATGATCGCCGACGCCGAGAGTAATGCCCGTCAACTGCGTGGTGAAGGGGATGCCGAAGCAGCCAGGATCTATGCCGACAGCTACAAGAAGGACCCGGAGTTCTTCAGTTTCGTGCGCAGCATGGAGGCCTATCGCAAGAGCTTCGCCGGCGGCAACGACCTCATGGTCCTGAAACCGGACAGCGAGTTCTTCCGCTACCTCAAGTCGCCGCACGGCAACAAGCAGTAAACACGTGTTGATATGACCCAAGGGCCTGATGATTCAGGCCCTTTTGTTTGCCGGTCACAGACCGGCAGGGGAACAGGGATAAGGAGAGGTGATGCTGACATCCATGTTGATGGGGCTGGGGTTGCTGCTGCTCTTCGAAGGATTGGGGCCTTTGCTTGCTCCCAGGGCATGGCAGCAGATGCTGCGCCTGCTCGGGGAGTTGCCGCCGGAACAGCTGCGCCGCATCGGCGGCTGTCTGGTGGTGGCCGGTGGTGTCATCTTGTGGGCGTTGGCCCGTTATAACCTGTGTTGATACGACAGTGGCACGGCGAATTCAGACAATAAAAAAGAGGCCAGAGGGCCTCTTTTTTATTGTCCGCCGGCTGGCATCAGGCGCTGCGCTGCACCGCCATGTGGGCCAGGGTCTCCAGCGCTTGCTTGTGCCGGGAGTCCGGCAGGATGGCGAGGGCGTCGATGGCCTTGTCAGCCTCTTCCCGAGCTCGCTGGCGGGAGTATTCGAGAGCTCCGGTGCGATCCAGGATGCCCAGAATACGCTCCAGGTGATCCATCCCGTTGCGGTGCTCGATGGCATCGCGCACCAGTTGACGCTCTTCCGGGGTACCCACTTCCATGGCACGCAACAGTGGCAGGGTCGGCTTGCCTTCGGCCAGATCGTCACCCACGTTCTTGCCCATCTCCTCGCTCTGGGAGCAGTAGTCCATCACGTCGTCGATGATCTGGAACGCGGTACCCAGGTACTTGCCGTAGTCGGTCATGGCCTGCTCGACGGGCTCGGGCTGATGGGTCAGCACGGCGGCGAGTCGGGTCGCGGCTTCAAACAGCTTGGCGGTCTTGCAGTAGATGACCGTCATGTAGCTCTCTTCCGTGGTATCCGGATCGTTGCAGTTCATCAGCTGCAGCACTTCTCCTTCGGCGATGGTATTGGTGGCATCGGAGAGGATCTCCATCACCTTCAGGTTGGAGAGTTCGCTCATCATCTGGAAGGAGCGGCTGTAGAGGTAGTCACCCACCAGGACGCTGGCGGCGTTGCCAAACAGGGCGTTGGCGGTTTCCCGGCCGCGGCGCAGGTCGGATTCGTCGACCACGTCGTCGTGCAGCAGGGTGGAGGTGTGAATGAATTCGATGATGGCGGCCAGTTTCAGGTGATCTTCACCCTCATAGCCCAGTGCGCGTGCGGCCATCACGGTCAGCATGGGGCGCATCCGTTTTCCGCCTGCACTGACAATATAGAAACCCAGCTGGTTGATCAGGCTGACATCGGACTGGAGTCTCGCCAGGATCAGTTCATTGACCGCCGTCATGTCGGCGGCACAGAGCGCACGGATAGTCTGTTGGTCCATAAGTCTCGTAACGTGACGGCAGCATTTACTGCGTTTTTAGCAATGGCGGGGATTCTACACGATTTCACAATGGGTTACAGTTAGGCGTTTATTCACGGGGGCAGATATGCGCACAAAATAAACTTTTTGCTAAATTGGCCTTGCCTCGGCAAATCGTTCTGCGTAGAATGCCCGCCCATTGTTATAGGTTTTTGTGCGTGTCTGGCCTTGAGCAAAAGACACGCCTTTACGGAGTTAATCAAATGTACGCGGTATTCCAAAGCGGCGGAAAACAACACCGTGTGGCCGAAGGTCAAATCGTTCGTCTGGAAAAGCTGAACGTTGAGACTGGCGCTACCATCGACTTCAACGAAGTGCTGATGGTTGCTGCAGGCGACACTTTCAAAGTAGGTGCTCCTTTCGTTGAAGGTGGCAAGGTTGTGGCTGAAGTTGTGGCTCACGGCCGTGGCGAGAAAGTGACTATCGTCAAGTTCCGTCGTCGTAAGCACCACCGTAAGCAAGCGGGCCACCGTCAGTGGTTCACTGAAGTCAAAATCACTGGCATCAGCGCTTAATTAGAGGAGTCCGATAGATGGCACACAAAAAAGCTGGCGGTTCATCCCGCAACGGTCGCGATTCTGAAGCTAAACGCCTGGGCGTGAAGCGTTTCGGCGGCGAAACAGTTCTGGCTGGCAGCATCATCGTTCGTCAGCGCGGCACCAAGTTCCACGCTGGTGAGAACGTTGGTCTGGGCAAGGACCACACTCTGTTCGCTACCGCGAACGGTAAAGTGCAGTTCGAAGTTAAAGGTCCGCAGAATCGTAAGTACGTCAGCATCGTTGCTGAGTAATTACGGACCGCAAGGATCCGAAGCCCCGCCAACCTGGCGGGGCTTTTGTTTTTCTGATGAGTTTGACGAAAAAACGGCACGCGGATGAGCCGGCGCTGACAGCCCTCATCGGCCAGATGCGCCTCGCCCGAAGGGGCCCGTATCACTATAATTGCGTATCGGTTTTTCGAATTAAGGTGACGGTTACCTATGAAGTTTGTTGATGAAGTCCAGATTCGAGTCGATGCCGGTGACGGTGGTAACGGTTGTGTGAGCTTCCGCCGCGAGAAGTACATCCCGAACGGCGGCCCGGACGGCGGTGACGGCGGTGATGGTGGCGACGTGTATCTGGTGGCCGATGAAAACCTGAACACCCTGATCGACTACCGTTTCGAGCGCTTCCACGCCGCCGAGCGTGGCGAGAACGGCCAGAGTGCCAACTGTACCGGTCGTCGCGGCAAGGACAAGATCCTGCGAGTACCGGTCGGCACCCGCGCCACCGATGAAGACACCGGCGAACTGCTGGGGGATTTGACCAGTCACGATCAGAAGCTGCTGGTTGCCAAGGGCGGCTTCCACGGCCTTGGCAACACCCGCTTCAAGAGCTCGGTCAACCGGGCGCCGCGCCAGAAGAGCAACGGCACCCCGGGTGAAGTGCGTACCCTGAGGCTGGAGCTGCTGCTGCTGGCGGATGTCGGCATGCTGGGTCTGCCCAACGCAGGCAAGTCCACCTTCATTCGCGCCGTTTCTGCGGCCCGTCCGAAAGTGGCAGACTACCCCTTCACCACCCTGGTACCGAACCTGGGTGTGGTACGCGGTGAAAACTCCCGCTCCTTCGTCATTGCCGACATTCCCGGCCTCATCGAAGGGGCTGCCGAGGGAGCAGGCCTGGGTATCCGCTTCCTCAAGCACCTGGAGCGTTGCCGCGTCCTGATCCACCTGGTGGACATCTGCCCGGTGGATGGCTCCGATCCTGCCGAGAACGCCGTGACCATCGTCCGGGAGCTGGAAAAATACAGCCCCGAGCTTGCGGGCAAGCCGCGCTGGCTGGTGTTCAACAAGATGGACCTGATCCTGGAAGAAGAGGCTCAGGAAGTGATGGACAGAGTCAAGGCAGCCCTCAACCACGAAGGTCCGGTCTACGCCATCACCGCCATCAGCAAGGAAGGCACCAAGAAGGTGTGCTACGACATCCTGGATCTGCTGGACACCATGCCCCGTCAGCTGGCGGAAGATGCCAGAGACGCCATCGAGAAGGTGGAGTTCAAGTGGGATGACTATCACAAGAACCAGCTGGCCAAGGCGGAAGCCGATGCCCTGGCGGCGTCCAAGGCCTTCGATGATGGCCTGGACGATGACGACTGGGACGATGAGGACGACGACGGCGTCGAAGTCATTTACGTTCGCGATTGAGCATCATGTTCGTGACAAGACCGGAGCCAGACAGGCTCCGGTTTTTTTATGGGAGGATCGACGGGGTCACCCTATAGATATATTTTTCATGTCTCTTATTGCCTGACAGTGGCTGCGGATTATACTGCGCACCTGAATGTAACCTGTATGAAACATTATGCTAACCATTCAAATTGAATCGATATGCATGACTGTTTTGGTTTGTTCTTATGGATGGTTCGCCTGATAAAATATTTATGCTTGAAATGATCAATTAACGGCTTGTTTGTGCAGTTTTTTGGGTTATTCTTGCGCCCGTTTTCCGGGCGAGGGCATGAGTATGCAGGCGGCCCGGCTGAAGGAAAAGTCACATTTAAGGCTGTTTATATGTTGGAAAAGACCCTGGAAGCACCGGCAATCCGTACTCGCCGCAACGTGCTGATGTTTTTGATCCCGTCACTGATCGGGATCCTGCTGTTCATGACCCCGGTCATCTATGACGGCAATGTCACCATTCCCGTCGCCGTGTTGGCGAAGCTGGTTCAAACGGTGTTTGCCGATCATCTGGTGGCCATGGTCAGCGCCATCATCACCACCACCATGCTGATGACCCTGATCGCCTGGCTGTTCAAACCGGCGATCCTGGTAAAACGCCCCTTCCTCAACAGCCTGTTCAACGTCTCCCCCTTCTGGGCGTGCGTGCGGGTGCTGGGCGGGGTCTTCGTGCTGTTGACCTTCTTTGAAGCCGGTCCCGAGGTGCTGCGCTCAGGGGCGACCGGCGGCCTGGTGCTGCACGATCTGCTGCCGGTACTGTTCTCCGTCTTCATCTTTGCGGGCCTGCTGCTGCCCTTGCTGCTGGATTTTGGTCTGCTGGAGTTTGTCGGTACCATGATGACCCGCATCATGCGTCCGGTGTTCCGTCTGCCGGGTCGTTCTGCGGTGGACTGCTTCGCCTCCTGGCTCGGTGATGGCAGCGTCGGGATCCTGCTGACCAGCAAGCAGTATGAAGGCAAGTTCTACACCCAGCGGGAAGCGGCCGTCATCGGTACCACCTTCTCCGCCGTCTCCATCACCTTCTGTCTGGTGGTGATCTCCCAGGTGAAGCTGGAGCATATGTTCGTCCCCTTCTACCTGACCGTCTGCCTGGCCGGTGTGGTGGCCGCCATCGTGGTGCCGCGCCTGCCGCCGCTCTCCTGGAAGAAGGATGTCTACAGCGACGGTACTCCCCTGTGCCGCAAGCAGGAGGCCATCCCCCATCAGCACAGCGTGCTGAGCTACGGCTACCATCGTGCCCTGACCAAGGCCGACAGCATGACGGATCTCGGCGCCGTGGCGCGTGAAGGGGTGAAAAACGCCCTGGACATGGTATTTGGCGTGCTGCCGGTGGTGATGGCCGTCGGGACCTGTGCCCTGATGCTGGCGGAGCACACCCCGGTGTTCAACTGGCTGGGGGCGCCCTTCGTGCCTTTGCTCGAGCTGCTGCAACTGCCGGAGGCGGAAGCCGCTTCCAAGACCATCATGGTGGGCTTCGCCGACATGTTCATCCCGGCGGTGCTGGCCTCCACTATCGAGAGCGACATCACCCGCTTCGTGATCGCCGCCATGTCGGTCACCCAGCTCATCTACATGTCGGAAGTGGGCGCTCTGTTGCTGGGCAGCAAGATCCCGGTCAAGTTGTGGGAGCTGTTCGTCATCTTCCTGCTGCGCACCCTGGTCACCCTGCCGGTGATTGCCGGTGTGGCGCACCTGCTGTTCTAAGGGACGAAGTGGAACGAAAAACGGTCAACCCGGGTTGACCGTTTTTTTATGGGCGAGTGTCGGCGGAAGGTCAGTGTGATCCTGCCAGCAGGGCCTGGCATTCGACCTCGTCCAGCTGCTCGGGGGCGAGGAAGCGTCTGGCGTAGTCCCGCCAGATGCCGCTCTCGATGAAGAGGGCAAACAGGGCCGGGTCTATGTGCTGTTCCTGCACCATCTTCACCATGATGGCCAGGGACTGGGAGACCGTTTTGCCAGACTTGTAGGGGCGATCGCTCGCCGTCAGCGCCTCGAAGATGTCTGCAATGGCCATGATGCGGGCGGGAATGCTCATCTGCCCCCCTTGCAACTGGCGCGGATAGCCCGTGCCGTCCATCCGCTCGTGATGGCCCCCCGCAATCTCCGGCACCTTGCGCAAATGGCGGGGGAAGGGGAGCTTCTCCAGCATGCGTATGGTCTGGATGATGTGATCGTTGATCTTGTAGCGCTCCTCTTCGGTGAGGGTGCCACGGCCGATGGCGAGGTTGTAGCGTTCCCCCCGGTTGTAGAGGTGGGTGGGCACCCGCACCTTGAAGCCCCATGGGTTGTGTCGGGCGAGATTGTCGTGCTCGGGGCGAGGGATGAGATGGACCGCCTTGTCGGCGAGCAGCGACTCTCGGCAGGGGAGGGGAGAGGGGGCCTCCTGGTGGCGCTTGCGTTCCTCCTGACTGATACCGAGCCGATCGTCCAGAGTGCGCAACCAGGTGCGGCTGGCAATGGCATCCAGCCTGGCTAGCTTCTCCGGCGCCATCCACTCGCCCCCCAGATTGCACTCGGCCACGAAGGCAAACTCCTGATCCAGGGTGTGCCAGAGGGGGAGCAGGGCCTCGAGGGCGGCCTGCTGCCCGGATGGGGGCAGCAGGGCGCAGAGTGCCTCGATGTGGGCATCCCGCTTGAGCACCTCGAAGCGGGTGCGGATCTCGTGGATCCTGTCGTAGATGGTCTCGAGCTTGGTCGCCTTGTCCACCACGAACTCCGGGGTGGTGACCTTGCCGCAGTCGTGCAGCCAGCTCGCAATATGGATGGCCTCCCACTCCTCTTCGTTGAGCCGGAAATCGGCAAAGGGCCCCGTCTGCTGTGAGCAGGCAGCCTGGGTCAGCATCCTGGCCAGTTCCGGCACCCGCTGGCAGTGGCCGCCGGTGTAGGGGCTCTTGGCATCGATGGCACCGGCGATGAGCTCGATGAAGGCTTCCAGCAGTTGCTTCTGCTCCTCCAGCAGGCGCTGGTTTTCGATGGCGGAGGAGGAAGTGCCCGCCAGCGCCTCGATGAGGCTGATGCGCGAGGCCAGTTCGCGGGCCGAGCAGTCTGGCAGGATCAGCAGCAGGCAGCCGATCAGCTCCTGACGGTGGTTGTGAAGGGGCTCGACCAGCAGTTGGCAGGCACCAGGGAAGGGGCCCCAGTCGGTGAGGAAGCGGGCCCACTGTGCCTCGTCGAGGGGCAGGCAGAGGCGCTCCGTGTGGTAGAGGCCACCGAGCAGCGCCGCCTGCCACTGTACCTGTTCGCACGCCAGCGGCTGCCCCTGCCAGATGGCGTGAACGGCCTGCATCTCGCTCTCCTGGGCCAGGAAGAGGCAGCCGCCCTCGGCCTGGGCAGCCGCCACCGTCTCGTGCAGGATGCGGCTGAGCAATGAATCGAAGCGATGCTCTGCCGCCAGTGCCCGGCCCATGTTCATGAAATTGCCGAGGGTCAGGCGCATGCTGGACATGGCGCGGGCGAGGTCGTCAATTTCGCGGATCGCCGAATCCGGCCCCGGGCTTTCGCCAAAGTCGAAGTGCTGGATCCGCTCAGCCTCCCCGGTCAATACCAGCAAGGGGGCGGCAGTGCGCCGGGCAGCCAGCCAGATGACGGGCAGCAGGAGCAGCAGACCGGCAAGGGCCCAGGCGAGATTGTGCAGCGCATCCTGGCGCGCCGGGGCGGTGAGCACCTCGGTGGGCACCAGGAGGGCGAGATAAAACGGGGACTCTTCCCCGAGGGAGGAGAGATTGACCAGCCACTCCTGACCCTGAACCGTTGCCAGGGTCAGCTCGGCGGGGTGATGCAGCAGGGCAGGCCGCGCGGCCATCTCCTGTTGCAGCCTGGTGAGAATGGGGTGATTGAGGGCCGACAGCATGGGCAGGCGGCTCAGTTGCTCGAAGCTTGGGAGGCGCTCGGGATCCGTGGCCAGCAGGGTCCCGACCTCGTCAAACAGCACCAGCTGGCTGTGACCGGGCAGGGGCAACTCGCCGATGAGGGAAGAGAGCCCCTCCACGCCCGCATCGAGCCCGATCACCGCCCGGCGATCGTCGCTCTCCACCGCCAGTGTCATGCCTGGCTCCCGGGTAGTGAAGAAGAGGTAGGGGTGGGTCACTATGATGCCCGTGCTCCAGCGCGCCTCCTTGTACCAGCCCCGATCTCGAGGATCGAAACGGTAGTCCGGCATGGGGCGCCGCTCCAGCAGCCGCAGCCGCTGGTCGAAATAGAGGAACTTTCCCTGTCCCTGATGCAGGCTCTGGACCAGCAGGCGGCTCTCGGGCGGAGGCGCCTCCAGCACCCCTCTCGCCCGTTCGGTCAGCTTGCGTACCAGAAAGAAATCGCCGTCCTCGTAACCGGCATAGATGGCACCGTAACTGGTACTGTTGGCCAGCACTTCCGCCAGCTGGGGCAGGAAGGCTAGCCGCGTCTCGAGGTCTGTCATGGCGGACAGCTGGCCGCTGCGCAGCAGATTCAGGGACATGCGGGCCGGTCGCTGGTTCAGCTTGATGGCGAGGGCAAGCTGCTCCCGGTATTGCTGGAAGCTCTGACGTTCGTGCTCCAGCCCCTGCTGCATGCCCTGCTGGAACTGCAGCACGATGAGGGCGCCCCCCAGCAAGGAGAAGAGCAGGATGAAAAGGGTGGCAATGTGTACGTAAAAGGGTCTGCGACTGAGACTTGCGTTTGTCATGGACGGATCCTTGTCCCCTGGCGATCGCCGTATTGGTCACCTAACAGTGTGCTTGCTGGATGACAAAAAGCCTAGGACTCGATCTTGCGCTCTTCGGCCCCAAATCAACAGCCAGCCTTCGCGCTGCGCCCTTGCCCTGTGGTGAGATGATTCGTTCAGATATCTCGTGCTACATTGCTCCCCTGATAAACGCCCTGTGAACCAATGGAGTGTCCCATGTCTGTCGTCCCCTATTCCGTGCTGGATCTGGTGCCCGTTCCCGAAGGTGGCCTGCCGTCCGAGTCGTTTCGCCACTCGCTGGATCTGGCTCGCCATGCGGAGCGCTGGGGTTACCACCGCTACTGGCTGGCGGAGCACCACAACATGCCGGGCATTGCCAGCGCCGCCACAGCGGTGCTGATTGGCCACCTGGCCGGGGGCACCACGACGTTGCGGCTCGGGGCTGGCGGCATCATGTTGCCGAACCACTCCCCCCTGGTCATTGCGGAGCAGTTCGGTACGCTGAGTTCCCTCTATCCGGATCGCATCGATCTCGGCCTGGGCCGCGCCCCTGGCAGCGATCAGCGCACCATGCACGCGCTGCGCCGCCAGCGCAGCGGCGAGGTGGATGATTTCCCGGCGGATGTACGCGAACTGATGAGTTATTTTGGCGACGAGGTCGGTGCCGTGCAGGCGGTGCCGGGTCAGGGACTCCATGTGCCCATCTGGCTGCTGGGCTCCAGCCTCTACAGTGCCCAACTGGCTGCGGCCATGGGGTTGCCGTTCGGCTTTGCTTCCCACTTCGCTCCCGCCATGTTGCTGCAGGCGCTGGAGATCTACCGTACCCAATACCGCCCCTCTGCCCGCTGGCCCAAACCCCATGCGGTGGTGTGCGTGAATCTGATCGCCGCCGACACCGACCGTGAGGCCCGCTTCCTGTTCACCACCCTACAGCAGCAGTTCCTGCGTCTCTACCGGGGGGATGCCGGCAAGCTGCCACTGCCGGTGCAGACGCTGGGGGATGAGTGGTCTCCCCGCGAATTGATGGCGATGGAGCAGACCCTGGCTCGCTCCCTGGTGGGGGAGCCGGATCGGGTACGCCACGGCCTCAAGGCTCTGCTGGCAGAGACCGGAGCGGACGAGCTGATGTTCAACGGCCCCATCGTCGATCATCAGGCGCGCCTGCGCTCCTTCGAGATTGGTGCCGAGCTGATGCAGGGGTTGTAACCCCCGCGACGCCTGGCCGCCAGCGGCACGCCAAGCCTGGCTGCTCGGGGCGCAAAAGCCACGATTGCGCGGTAGTAAGATTTTGATTTTTAAAGGAAGTCAGGTGAGTGTCGGCCATCTGTCGTGTCGCCTCTCATCCCCTTCCCCTATGCTGGCCCTGTCAATCACCACAAGGAGCGCAAGATGATCGTCAGGAAGTTGAGATTGCAACGGGGATGGTCCCAGGAACAGCTGGCGACCCTCACTGGCCTGAGCGTTCGCACCATTCAGCGAATAGAGCAGGGCCAGCAACCTGGACTGGAATCCCTCAAGGCCCTGGCCGCCGTCTTCGAGCTCGATGTGACCCAACTGCAGGAGAGCGAGATGAAAGGGAATGAGGGCGAAGATCGGGGACGCGTGCAGGTGGCGCGGGATGAGCGGGAGGCGATGAAGTTCGTGGAGGGGCTCAGGGGCTTCTACGGCCACCTCATGAGCTATGTGCTGGTGATAGGGGGGCTGTTCATCATCAACTACCTGAGCAACCCGGATTATATCTGGGCCTGGTGGCCCATGCTGGGCTGGGGGTTGGGATTGGCTTCTCACGCCATCAACCTGTTCCAGCCCTTCAAGCTGTTTGGCCCGGAATGGGAGCGGCGCCAGGTCGAGAAACGGCTGGGGCGCAGGCTCTGATCCGCTCATCATGAAAAAACGGGCCCGGCATTGCCGGGCCCGTTCTGTTTTCAGCTCCATTTCGCAGGAGAGGGCATTGCTGTCCTCTCAACGGCGGATCATTCCCATGTTCCGCAAAGAGCCGCTCTACTTGGCATAGGCCGGGCAGGGGGTGGCGATCAGGGCGTCGTCCTCGTAGCGCCACAGGGTGAGGCTGTTGCCCCAGACGCACCCGGTGTCGAGTCCCTTGATATCGGATTTGCCGGTGTTGCCCATCAGGGCCGCCCAGTGGCCGAACACCAGGATGGGGTCATCCACATGGTGCTCGCGCTGCTCGAACCAGGGGCGCAGGCCCGGGGTCGATTCGGTGGGGCCCTTCTTGCATTTGAAGTCGAGGCGCCCGTCGAAGTAGCAAAAGCGCATCCGGGTGAAGCTGTTGATGATGTAGCGGTAACGCTCTATGCCCAGCAGGTTGTCGTTCCAGCTGTCGGGCTGATCGCCATACATGTTGTGCAGCAGCCAGCTGTACTGATCCCCGCGCAGCAGGCTCTCCACCTCCCGGGCACAACTGCGGGCGGTGTGGGCGTCCCAGGCGGGGGAGAGGCCCGCATGCACCATCATGATGGGCAGGTCGGGGTGTTCTGCCAGCAGGGGACGGTGACGCAGCCACTCCAGCAGCTCGTCCCGATCCGGCGCCTCCATCAGCGCCTGCAGCTTGTCTTTCTTCTTGAGCGGGGCGACCCCGTGGGCCACCGCCAGCAGGTGCAGGTCGTGGTTGCCGAGCACGGTGACGGCCTGCTGCCCCAGTGATTTGACGAAACGCAGGGTGTTGAGGGAGTCCGGCCCCCGGGCGACGAGATCGCCGCACAGCCAGAGCGTGTCGTTATCGAAGTCGAACTCGGCAAGATCCAGCAGACGGCGCAAATCGTCGTAGCAGCCCTGGATATCACCGACGAAACAGTTCGCCATGAAACCTCAGTTGATTATGTTGGGGACGGCCAGCGTGAAGGGGGCGATGGGGGCTTCGAATTGTTGCCCCGATTCATCCTGCAGGATGTAGCTGCCTTCCATCACGCCAAGCGGTGTGGCGAGGGGAACGCCACTCTGGTAGGAAAAGGTCTCGCCGGGGGCGATCAGGGGTTGTTCACCGACCACGCCGGGACCTTCCACTTCCAGCATCTTGCCATTGGCATCCGTAATGAGCCAGCGTCGATGCAGCAGTTGCACCGTGCCCGGACCCAGGTTCTCAATCTCGATGCGATAGAGAAAATGGTAGGGATCTGCGGTTCCCGCCACATAGCTTGGGTGGGGGCGGACCACTATCCGGGCTTGGGTCATGGGATCAGGCCTGTTGCTGGTCGGCCAGCCAGTTGGCGATCGTGACGAACTGCTCGAGGGAGAGATTCTCCGGGCGCAGGTTGCCATCGATGCCAAGCTCGGTCAGCTGGGCGTCGGTGATGAAGTTGGAGAAGCTGTTGCGAATGGTCTTGCGACGCTGGCCGAAGCCTTCGGTGCAGACCCGGTTCAGGCAACGAATGTCTTTCGCGACGATAGTCGGGTTCTTGTGCGGGATCAGACGCACCACGGCGGAATCCACCTTCGGCGCCGGCTTGAAGGCGCCCGGACCCACTTCCAGCACCGGCACTACCTGACAGTAGTACTGGGTCATCACGCTCAGACGGCCATAGGCCTTGCTGCCCGGGCCGGCGGCCAGACGCAGTACCACTTCCTTTTGCAGCATGAAGTGCATGTCCTCCACCCGGTCGGCAAATTCGCACAGGTGGAAGATGAGGGGGGTGGAGATGTTGTAGGGCAGGTTGCCGAAGATGCGCAGCGGCCCCTTGCCTTCCCCCATCAGGGTGCTGAAGTCAAAGCGCATGGCATCGGCTTCGATGACGGTCAGCTTCTCTTTCAGGGTGGGGTGTTCGCGCAGACGTGCGGCAAGATCCCGGTCCAGCTCGACCACGGTCATCTTGTCCATCTGGGCGGCGACCGGCTCGGTGAGCGCGGCCAGACCCGGGCCTATCTCCACCAGATTCTGACCCGGTTGCGGGTTGATGGCGGCCACTATCTGGTCGATCACATACCGGTCGTGCAAGAAGTTCTGACCGAAACGCTTACGGGCCGTGTGGCCCATGTGCACCTTACTGCTCATATCTTTTTGTCTCTACCATCTGGATGGCGTGGTTGATCGCGGTGGTGAGGCTGCCGGGGTCTGCCAGGTTCTTGCCTGCCAGATCCAGCGCGGTGCCGTGGTCCACCGAGGTACGGATGAAGGGAAGTCCGAGGGTGATGTTGACCGAGTTGCCAAAGCCCTTGTACTTGAGCACGGGCAGCCCCTGATCGTGGTACATGGCGAGTACCGCATCCGCATCCTTGAGGTATTTGTCCTGGAACAGGGTATCGGCCGGCAGCGGGCCGACCAGATCGATCCCTTCCTGGCGCAGGGCGGCCAGGGCGGGTTCGATGACATCGATCTCTTCACGGCCCAGATGACCCCCTTCCCCGGCATGGGGATTGAGGCCGCAGACATAGATCCGGGGCTGTTCGATGCCGAACTTGCGCTTGAGATCCGCATCCAGGATGCGGATCACCTTGCCAAGGCGATCCTCGGTGATGGCCTTGGCCACATAGGCAAGGGGAATATGGGTGGTCGCGAGGGCCACTCTCAGCCCTTCGGTGGCCAGCAGCATCACCACATCGGCGGTGTCGGACTGCTGGGCGAAGAACTCGGTGTGACCGCTGAACGAGACGCCCGCCTGGTTGATGATCCCCTTGTGCACCGGCCCGGTCACCACGGCGGCGAATTCGCCGCTCAGGTTGCCGTCGCAGGCGCGCTGCAAGGTGGCCAGCACATAGGCGCCGTTGCCCTCATCCAGCTTGCCTGGCACCACGGGGGCGCCGAGCGGCACGGGGCAGACGGTCAGAGTCCCCGCTCGCTGCGGACGGGTGGGGGCGCTTTCGTCATAGGGTTCAAGCTCGACGGGCAGCCCCAGCAGGGCGGCCCGTTCGCGCAACAGGGCGGGATCGGCAATCACCACCAGCTGATGGGGCCAGGCCCGCTGGGCAATCTGCAGGACCAGATCCGGACCGATCCCGGCCGGTTCACCCGGGGTGATGGCAAGCCGGTGGCAGCTCAGCTGTGCCTCGGCGTGCCCTGGATGCGCCTTGTTCATCTGCTTGTCGCCCATCAATTGGGTTCGATCTGGATGTAGGCTTCGTCGCGCAGCTCATCCAGCCAGGCCTGGGACTCTTCGGTGAAGCGGCGGTTGAAGATAAGCTGATAGGCGCGCTGCTCCTGGGCCTTGCCGGTGGCGTCCTGGCTGCGGCGATCTTCCAGTTGCACTATGTGCCAGCCGTGGCTGGTGCGGAAGGGTTCGCTGATCTGGCCCGGTTGCAGGCGGTTGACCATGTCGCGGAACTCCGGCACATAGACGTTGGGATCGGACCAGCCCAGCTCGCCACCCTGCACCGCAGAGCCCGGGTCTTCGGAGTACTTCTCCGCCATGCTGGCGAAGCTCGCCTTGCCGCTCTTGATGTCGTGCAGGATGCCGTCCAGGGTGCCCTTGGCCTTCTCCTCGCTCAGGATGATGGAGGGCTTGATCAGGATGTGGCGCGCCTTGACCTCGGTCTGCATGACCTGTTGCTGACCCTTGGTGTCGAAGATCTTGATGATGTGCAGACCGGCGCCGGAGCGCAGCGGGCCGACGATGTCACCCTTGCCGGCCCCTTGCACGGCTTCCGCCATCAGGGTGGGCATCTCCTGCGGGCTCAACCAGCCCCAGTCACCCCCTTCCAGCGCCTTGGGACCGTTACTCTCGGCAATGGCCAGCTTGCGGAAGTCGGCCCCCTCTTTCAGGGACGCCAGAATGCGCTCGATCTTGGCCTTGGCTGCGTTGAGCTGCTCGGCATTCGGGTTGTCCGGCAGCGCGACCTGGATATGGCCGATATGATATGACGTCTGCTGCTGGCCCTGTTTGCTCAGGGCCTCGACCACCTGCTTGACCTCCTGATCGGAGATGTTGATGCGACGGCGGACCTGGCTGCGGCGCACCTCGTTCATCAGGATCTCGCGGCGCACCTCCTCACGGTACTGGGCGTAGGTCAGGCCTTCCCGCTCCAGTTGGGCGCGCAGTTGCTCCAGGTTCATCTTGTTGTCGGCGGCGATGCTCTGAATGGCCTGTTCCAGCTGGGTGTCACTGATCTTGAGCCCCTGGCGCTCCGCCAGTTGCAGTTGCAGGCTCTCCTGGATCAGGCGATCCAGTGCCTGCTTGCGCAGGGTGACGTCATCGGGCAGGGACTGGCCGCTCTCCTGGGCAGAGGCCTTGACCTTTTGCACCAGGGCCTCCTGCTGACTGGCCAGCACCACATCCTTGTTGACCACGGCCAGCACCTTGTCCATCAGCTCGGGGGCGGCGAGGGCTCCCTGGCTCATGACTCCGAACAGGCCTGCGGTCAGCAGGGAAATCAACGTCTTCTTCATATCCATCTCTCAAGGCGTTTGCCAGACCGGTTACTGGTCTCGCAGGTTAAACGGACGAATGTAAGGCAGTGCTTCGGTGTCCAGGGAAGTGCCCTTGGAGCCGGTACCCACGCTACCCAATCCTTTCATTTCAAATTGAATGCCGAAACTGCGCTCGGCAGTGGATGTATTGTTCACGTTATCTGGCGTGTTGACCCATTCCAGGTTGAAGTTGATGCTCCAGCAGCAGGAGTCGTATTTCAGACCCACCTTGCGGTCCACTTTGACGTTCTGATTGAGCTCCTGATAGTAGCCGCCATAAAGGTGCCAGCGATCGTCCAGCGGGGTGGTCAGCAGCAGGCCGATCTGGTTGAGATCCGTCACCTGCCCCTTGTGGTCGAGGTCGTAGTTGGCATCCCGCACGAAGCGGTGGTTCAACTGGCTGATCAACTTCTCGTGACGGTACTCCAGGGCGCTGTTGGCGGAGCTTATTTGGCGCTGCTCCACATCATATTGCGCCCCGGCATGGGCATACCACTGCTCGTTGATCTTGGCGTCCCCCTCGAACGACAGCGGCGAGCGGGTATTGGTGCTCAGCTCGTCGCTGCTGTAGAGCTTGACCCTGGGGGCCACGAAGTCGAAGGCTTGGGCAACGGCCAGCCGGATTCGTTCATCCCCGGCCGGATCATAGATGCGGGTGGTGACCCCCACTGAGAGCCGGTTGGAGTCGCTGATCCGGTCCAGACCGGCGTAGCGGCGATCGCTGAACAGGCTGTAGTAGTCCTGGCGCATGGTGGTGGAGTCATAGACGCCTATGTTGTCCTGATCCTTGTAGGGTACGTAGAGGTACTGGAACTCCGGCTCCAGGGTCTGGTTGGCCCCTTCCCCGAACCACTGCTGGTCGCGCTCGAAGGTCATGCCGCCCTTGAGGCGGAACGAGGGCAGCACCCGGGTGATGACGCCTTCTTCCAGGGTGACGTCCCCCCCTTCTCGCGGGGTAAAGCGGTTTGTGAAGGTGCTGCTCATGTTGTCAGGCACCGTCTGATCGTAACGGGTGTACATCAGCTTGTACTGGCTGTCGAGGAAGTAACCGGCTTCGTCCACCAGGGGGATGGTCAGGGTCGGGGCCGTATGGATGCGGGTGCCGGTGTAGGCTTCTCCTTGGTTCTGCTCGACGGCCTGGTCGTTGTTGTAGCCGAAGTTGGTGAGCTCTGTGTTCCAGGCCAGATCGTACCAGTTGCCCTGCTGGTAGTAGTTGTGATCGATGCGCGGCATCAGCTCGTGGGGCTGCTGGGCGCTGGCCAGCAGGATCTGGTAGGTCCGCACCTCGGCGTTGAGGTTCCAGTTCTGCTGGAAGTAGCCGGCTTTCAGGGACTGCTGCAGCTGGTTGTCGACCTGGGTCCCCACCTTGGGGGAGAAGTCGTTGAAGTAGTTGTAATCCTGATCCCGCACCTTGGTGTAGTCCACCGACACCTGCAGGGCGTTGTCCAGGAACCTGGAGGTGTGGCGGGCGTTCAGCAGGTAGCGGTGCCCATCGGACAGGTAGTCGTTGAGGCTGTCCGTCTCGTCGTACTGCTTGTCGTCCGCCAGGTTCTCGAAGTAGAGGCTGCCGGTATGGGCCGGATCCGGCATGTAGCGGAACTCGACCTGTTCCATCAGGCCCCGTCTGTCCATGAAGCGGGAGGTGATGGTGGCATCGTAGTTCGGCGCTATGTTCCAGTAGAACGGCTGGGTGATGTCCATACCGTTCTTGGAGCTTTGGGTATAGCCCGGGTAGAGCAGACCGGTCTTGCGCTCATCCTTGATGGGGAAGTTGATGTAGGGGAAATAGAAGACCGGGTAGTCATAGAGCCAGAGGCTGGCATTCCAGGCTTCCCCGAACACCTCCGACTGGTCGATGTCGATGCTGCCTGCCTTCAGGGTCCAGGCCTCCTGACCCGGCGGGCAGGTGGTGTACTGGGCGCCCTCCAGGGTGATGTTCTGGTTGTTGTTGGTCATGGTCACCTTTTCGGCGAAGCCGCGTACCGGTGAGCCATGAACCTGATACTTGCCCTCCTCCAGTTCGGAGTTCTTGGTGTCCAGGTTGGACTTGAGGGTCTTGTCGCTGGTGACCGTGATCTGGCCGTCGTTGTAATAGATGTTGCCGATGGCGATGACATCCCGGCTCTTCTGGTCCAGCTGGGCATAATCGGAGTCGAATTTGCGCACGCCCTGACGCACCTTGACGTCACCCTCGTAGACGGCGGTCTCGCCCTGCTTGGCTTCCAGGCGATCGGCATCCACCTCGACGGGCAGGGCGTTGGCGTCCTCGTTTGCGCTGGGTTTCTCTATCTTGGGCACATAGTCATAGCAGAGGCTGTCGAGGATCCCGGTGGCGGGTGGCGCATTGAGTGGCGCTGCCTGGACCATGAGCGGACTCAGGGCAGGAACAAGGCTGATGGTCAGGGCGATGGGACAGGAGTACCCCAGTGTCCATTTTGTCATGTGAAAGGCTCGCGCAATCCGTAGTAAAAACGGTTGATTCAGGGCATGCATTTTATGTCAGGATCCATCGAGTTGACATTGCATGTCATTGCTTTATGTTAGCCGGCAATGATAAAGCATTATTGCGGCCAGGGCTAACAGCCAAGTGCTGCTTTCCAATTTGGTTCCCGACTCATGCACGATCGCGCTTCCCTGCTTTTGCAATGGGCACGCCGGATTTCCGGTGACGCCAACCTCCCGTTGACCCTCATTTCCGGTGACGCCAGTTTTCGCCGCTACTTCCGTGGTGGCGGTCTGGTGTGGGTGGATGCTAATCCGAAAACCGAAAAAAATCATGAATTCGTTCGCAATGCGGCCGCCCTGCATGCCGTTGGGCTGCTGGCGCCCGAGGTGAGGGCGGTGGACTACGAGCAGGGGCTGCTGGCGGTGACGGATCTCGGGGATACCCAGCTCATCGGCTGCCTGAACGATGACAACGTGCTGGCCTGGTACGGCAAGGCCATCGCCCTGCTGCCGAGGCTGGGGGCGGTCGCGCTGGCGCTCGAGCCCTTCGATGAGGCCTTCATGGCGCGGGAGAACAGCATTTTCCCCGAGTGGCTGCTGGGCCACCACCTGCAGTTGACGCTGAGCGCCCAGGAAGAGCAACTGCTGGCGGAGACCTTCGCCTGCCTCACCGCGAACAACCTGGCCCAGCCCCAGGGGGTGATGCACCGGGACTTCCACAGCCGCAACCTGATGGTGTGTGGTGGCGAGACCCCGGCCGACAGCCGACTGGCGGTGATCGACTTCCAGGACATGGTCATAGGCCCGCTCAGCTATGACCTGGTCTCGCTGCTGAAAGACTGCTACGTGCGCTGGCCGGACGCGGTGATCGAGCAGGGCATGCGACTTGGCTTCGACACCCTGCAAGGGGCCGGCCTGCTCGGCAATCTGGACTATGCCGCGTTTCGTCGCGCAGCCGATCTCACCGGCATGCAGCGCCATCTCAAGGCGGCGGGTCTCTTCACCCGCCTCTATCACCGCGATGGCAAGGCCGGCTACCTCAAGGACATTCCCCGCACCCTGGGCTATGTGGTCGATGTCTGTCGCAGCCATGGCGCCGCCTATCCGGTGCTGGCCCGCTTCGGCCAGTGGCTGGAGCAGGTGGTGCTGCCCGGATTGGCGCGCACCGGGGTGACACCATGAAGGCGATGATCCTGGCCGCCGGGCGCGGCGAGCGGATGCGTCCGCTCACCGATCTGCTGCCCAAGCCGCTGCTGGCGGCGGGGGGCAAGCCCCTCATCGTGCACCATATCGAAAAACTCAAGGCAGCCGGCGTGACCACACTTGTCATCAACCACGCCTGGCTCGGACACAAGCTGGTGGCGGCCCTCGGCGATGGCAGTGCGCTCGGGGTATCCATCCACTGGTCGGCCGAAGAGAGCGCGCTCGAGACCGCCGGCGGCATCGTGCAGGCGCTGCCCCTGCTGGGCAGCGAACCCTTTCTGGTGATCAACGGCGATACCTGGCTCGACCTGGATTATCGCGCTCTGGTGAGCCAGCCGCTTGGGGAGGATCTCGCCCACCTCTGGCTGGTGCCCAACCCTCCCCAGCACCCACAAGGTGACTTCTCCCTGCAAGCGGGTCGGGTGCTGGACACCCCGGCCCTCACCTTCAGCGGCGTCGGCCTCTATCACCCCGCTGCCTTTGCTGGCTTGCCCTGCGGGGCGCGCAAGCTGGCCCCCCTGCTGCGCGACTGGATGGCGCAGGGACGGGTGGGTGGCAGCCTGCTGGCTGGCGAGTGGCGCGACATCGGCACAGTGGATCGGCTGCGCGAGCTGGACGAGCAACTGCTCGCCGGCACCCATTAACATCACGAGGTCTTGAACCATGCGTATTTGGGGCAAGGTGCTTGGCACCTTCTTCGGTTTTCTGCTCGGCAACATCTTCGGCGCCCTGCTGGGCCTGTGGATCGGCCATCGCTTCGATCGGGGCATGGGGATCCGCGGGGCCTTCCAGCGGGCACCCAGCCAGCAGCAACAGGCCGTCTTTTTCCATGCCACCTTCGCCGTCATGGGCCACATCGCCAAGGCGAGCGGCCAGGTCACCGAGCACGAAATACGGGTCGCGTCCAACCTGATGGACAGGATGCGGCTGGCCGGAGAGCAGCGGGTACGGGCTCAGGAGTCGTTCCGCCTTGGCAAGGAGGCGGACTTCCCCCTGCGCGAGACCCTGGCGGAGTTTCGCCAGGCGAGCCTGGGGCAGCGCGACATTCTGCGCTTCTTCCTCGAGGTCCAGCTGCAGGCCGCCTTCGCCGACGGTCAGGTGGAGGCGAACGAGCGGGCCATCCTGCAAACCATCGCCGACGAGCTGGGGTTCAGTCGCATCGAGCTGGCCCGGATCCTGGCGATGGCCGAGGCCCAGATGAACTTCTTCCATCGCCAGCAACAGGGCGGCGGGCAGGGGCAGCAATACCGGCAGGAGCCCCCTTCCCGGGACCGCCTCAAGGACGCCTACCAGCTGCTCGGGGTGAACGAAAGCGACAGCGATCAGGAGATCAAGCGTGCCTATCGCAAGGAGATGAGCAAGCATCACCCTGACAAGCTGGCCGCCAAGGGATTGCCCCCCGAGATGATGGAGATGGCCAAAGAGAAGACCCAGGAGATCCAGCAGGCGTGGGAGTGGATCCGCGAGGCCCGCGGCATTCGCTGAGCCCTGTACCCGCCATAAAAAAATGCCCGTCGATGACGGGCATTTTTGTTTTCAGAGTCTGGTTTTTCTTTTCATGGAAGAAAAATCAGTGGGCATCGACCCAGACAAACTTGAGGACGAAGAGCAGGGCCACCACCAGCACGCAGGGGTTGATCTCGCGCCAGCGGCCGGTGCCCGCCTTCATCACGCAGTAGGAGATGAAGCCGACGGCGATCCCCTCGGTGATGGAGAAGCTGAACGGCATCATTACCGCGGTCATGAAGGCCGGCACCGCTTCGGTCAGGTCTTCCCACTTCACCCGGGTCAGCTCGGAGCACATCAGCACGCCCACGTAGATGAGGGCCCCCGCTGCGGCATACGCCGGCACCATGGCGGCGACCGGAGAGAAGAAGATGGCCAGCAGGAACAGGATGCCCACCACGATGGCGGTCAGACCGGTGCGACCGCCGACGGCGACGCCGGAGCTGCTCTCGATGTAGGCCGTCACGGACGAGGTCCCCATGAAGGCGCCGCCGACGGAGCTGACGCTGTCCACCACCAGGGCCTGCTTCATACGCGGGAAGTGCCCCTTGTCATCGGCCAGCTTGGCGCGGTTGGTCACGCCGATCAGGGTGCCGGAAGAGTCGAACAGGTTGACCAGCATGAAGGAGAAGATGATCCCGGCGAGGCTGATGTCCAGCGATCCCATCAGGTCCAGCTGGCCGAAGACCGGTGCAATGCTCGGCGGCACGGAGACGAAGCCCTTGAAGGTGACGTCGCCGAACAGCCAGCCCAGGGTGGTGGTCACCACGATGGCGATGAGCACGGCTGAGTGGACGCCGCGGGCGGAGAAGATGCAGATGAGGAAGAAGCCGAGCAGCCCCAGCAGGCAGGGCAGGGAGGTGAGGTTGCCCACGGTCACCATGGTGGCGGGGCTCGCGACCACGATGCCGGCATTGTGCAGGCCGAGCAGGGCGATGAGCAGACCGATGCCGGCGGTGATGCCGACCCGAAGTGTCAGGGGAATGTTGGCGATGAGCCAGTAGCGTACCCGCAGCAGGGTCAGGATCAGCAGGCCCAGCGCACCCCAGAAGATGGTGCCCATGCCCACTTGCCAGGAGTAGCCCATGCCGGCCACCACCACGAAGGCGAAGAAGGCGTTGAGGCCCATGGCGGGAGCCAGGGCGATGGGCAGGTTGGCCAGCAGACCCATCAGGATGCTGCCGATGCCGGCGATGAGGCAGGTGGTAACGAACACGGCCTGGGTGTCCATGCCTGCCGCAGAGAGGATCTGCGGGTTGACGAAGACGATGTAGACCATGGTCAGGAAGGTGGTGATGCCGGCGATCACCTCGGTGCGGGCCGTGGTGCCATGACCGCGCAGGGCAAACAGGCGCTCGAGCAATCCCTGCCCGGCAGCCGGGCTGGCGGTCTGCCCGGTAGCGTGATGTGGTTGATTCATGTTGGATTCCAATGGGTGACGTGAAATAGGCAGCAGGGGGCCCGGCCCATCCATGCGGGGCGACGGACCCTGATTCTGGCGGTGAAGTGACCAGACTCGTCCTGATACCGTGACAGCGCGCACATTTTCACACAGGCGGCCAGGTTTACAAACCCCGGATGTGCGAGGCGGATCAATGAATAGAGTAAAAATTCAAACGTTTTCCCCCGGAGGCAGGAAAAAGGGGACCAATAGAGCCCCGTTTCCACATCGGGATCAACGGTTTTTCTGGTAGCGTTCGATAAGCTGGTTCAGCACGGCATCGCTCTGCTCCAGCAAGGGATCGAGGGTCAACCCCATGCGTTGCAGCAGCAGGGTGGCCTGGGTTTCGCTCAAGGGGCGGCCATCAAGGAAGTAGGCCTGCTCGGCCAGTTGCTTGTCATGGCGGGGCAGCAGCACCCAGTGCACCCGTCGGGGTTCTATGGCGGCGAGGATCCGGTTGGCGGCCGCGCAGAAGGTATCGATGTGCTGCTTGCCATCCGGCCCCAGGCAGCCGGGTTCGAGCCGGATCTGGATGGTGAGTCTGGTGGTGGAGGCTTGGGTCATGGGTCGCTATCGCTGGGGAATAGGTGGAGATTGTAAGTCAGAAGAGGCAAAAAAGGGGAGCCCCGGCTCCCCTTGTGACGTCATACTTGGCGGCGCAGCTGTTGCCTCGCCTTACTTGGCAATGCGCTTGTACTTGGCGCGGCGCGGCTGGATAGCCTCGGCACCGTAGGTCTTCTTCTTCCACTCTTCGTATTCGGTGAAGTTGCCTTCAAAGAATGCGATCTTGCCCTCGTCCTGGTAGTCCAGGATATGGGTGGCGATGCGGTCGAGGAACCAGCGGTCGTGGGAGATGACCATGGCGCAACCCGGGAACTCCAGCAGGGCGTTCTCGAGGGCGCGCAGGGTTTCGATGTCCAGATCGTTGGTCGGTTCATCCAGCAGCAGCACGTTGCCGCCGGTCTGCAGCAGCTTGGCCAGGTGCAGACGGCCACGTTCACCACCGGAGAGCTCGCCGACCCGCTTCTGCTGGTCGGAACCCTTGAAGTTGAAGCGGCCGATGTAGGCGCGGCTCGGGAACTCGTAGTTGCCGATGCGCAGGATGTCCTGGCCGTCGGCGACTTCCTCGAACACCGTCTTCTTGTCGTTCATGCTGTCGCGGAACTGATCCACGGAGGCCAGCACCACGGTGTCACCCAGGGTGATGGAACCGGAATCCGGTTGCTCCTGACCCGACATCATGCGGAACAGGGTCGATTTACCGGCACCGTTCGGACCGATGATGCCAACGATGGCACCCTTCGGAATGGAGAAGGAGAGATCGTCGATCAGCTGGCGGTCGCCATAGGACTTGCAGAGGTTGGCCACCTCCACCACCTTGTCGCCTAGGCGCGGTCCGGGCGGAATGAACAGCTCGTTGGTCTCGTTGCGCTTCTGGTAGTCGTTGGTGTTGAGCTCTTCGAAGCGAGCCATACGAGCCTTGGATTTGGCCTGACGGCCTTTCGGGTTCTGACGAACCCACTCCAGTTCCTTCTCGATGGACTTGCGACGGGCGGCTTCGGAACTCGCTTCTTGGGCCAGACGGGCATCTTTTTGCTCCAGCCAGGAGGAGTAGTTGCCCTCCCAGGGGATGCCTTCGCCGCGGTCCAGCTCCAGGATCCAGCCCGCCACGTTGTCGAGGAAGTAGCGGTCGTGGGTGATGGCCACGACGGTGCCTTCGTAGTCGTGCAGGAAGCGCTCCAGCCAGGCCACGGATTCCGCATCCAGGTGGTTGGTCGGTTCGTCCAGCAGCAGCATGTCCGGCTTTTCCAGCAACAGGCGGCACAGGGCCACGCGGCGGCGCTCACCACCGGAGAGGTGCTTGATCTGGGCATCCCAGGCCGGCAGGCGCAGGGCGTCGGCTGCGCGCTCCAGCTGGTTTTCCATGTTGTGGCCGCCCTGGGCGGCGATGATGGCTTCCAGCTCGCCCTGTTCGCGGGCCAGCTTGTCAAAATCCGCATCCGGGTCGGCGTAGGCTGCATAGACCTCGTCGAGGCGCGCCATGGCGCGTTTGACGTCGCCGACCGCCTCTTCGACCGCTTCGCGTACGGTCTGCTCCGGATCCAGCTTAGGCTCCTGGGGCAGGTAGCCGATCTTGATGCCGGGCTGCGGGCGGGCTTCCCCTTCGATCTCGGTGTCGATCCCGGCCATGATGCGCAGCAGGGTGGATTTACCGGCGCCGTTCAGACCCAGCACGCCTATCTTGGCGCCCGGGAAGAAGGAGAGGGAGATGTTCTTGAGAATATGACGCTTGGGCGGCACTACCTTGCCGACCCTGTTCATGGTGTAAATAAATTGAGCCATTGGCTAATTCTCTTTAATTTACAGGTTGTTATTGTGTTGCTTTGAAATCTTGGGGCTGTATTGGGGCCAAATCTGAAAAGTTGGCTCCAAGCCTGCCCCAAACCCTGTCCGCTTCGTCGCGGTCTTGTTCGGGGATCCATTTGCCATAGACTGTTCGCACCATGGTGCTGTCCTCGTGCCCAAGGTAAGACGCAACCCATTCAGGGTTTGCGCCAGCGGTCAGCATCCAGCAAGCAAATGTATGGCGCATATGGTATTGGGTTCGGCGGCGAATGCCAGCCCTCTTTATCAACCTGTCCCATTTGTCACCCAAGGTGAAGGCTGTGTAGCAGATACTGAGCCCGGGCGTCTTGCTGGTGACGTCTGGACTAAATACAAACGTGACCTTCTCGTCGACCTGCCGGCGGTCCCTCAACGTCTTCTTGATGTAATGGGACTGGCGCATGGCTGTCATTGGCCGCATGCGCTTCAGCGCCTCGATTGCAGGGGGCAGGAGTACAATGGTTCGCTCATGTCCGGTCTTCGGTACCTTGAAGTTGCGGGCCTGGGTGATGTTGCGGCGGATTTGGAGCTCCCCGCGCTCCAGGTCAACATCCTCCCATGCTAGGGAGCAGAGCTCCCCAGTACGCATGCCTGTCCAGCATGCGAGCTGGATCCACATCGCATCCATATCGTGCCGAGCTGCTTCCTGCAGGCGCCGGAACTCATCTTGATCAAAAGGGTCTGGTTTATCCCGGATCACTTCCACCTTGGTCAGCACTGAAGAAAGGTCCTGGTGGGTGTAGCCGTTCTGCTTGGCGAAGTTGAACAGCCCAGCGGCGACCATCATGTAGTAGTTGACCGATCTCGGAGCCAAGGGCTTGCTGGTTCTGTTCCGCGGCTCGGTCATCAGGTACCGGCGCCATTGTTGCAGGTCTTCGGTCCGGAAGGTGCTGACGATCCGGGTGTGGTCCAGGTCGGCGGCCATCATCCCCAGAATGGAGCGATAGCGACCACGGGCGTTATCGCCGATGTCCACATCCTTGATCTTCAGGTAGTGCTCCACTAGGTCACCTAGCGAAATGTCACGGCTTGCAGTCGTGCCAGCGAACCGGTGGGCATTCTTGCTGTCTGGGAAGTGCTTGGCGTAGTCGAACACCCCGATGGCAATCTCGTGCAGGATGGCCTCCCGTTTTCGGGAGGCATGCTTGATGTTGGCTTTGGTGGCCGGCATGTTGAGCGTTTCCCGGCATCGCTTGCCGTGGAAGCGGAAGTCGATGCGAAGGCTCTTGCCGTGTAGTTCGACACCTGGTGTTACCGCAACGATGTCGATCAGTTCTTGGTTCCGGTCAGCCAATCCTCATATCTCCGCCAGTGATAGACATACTTCCCATCCGGGGCCAACTTGTAGTGGACCCCCTCTATAAGCTGGCCCTTCTTCCGCTTCTCGCTGATGGCCTTCTCAGTGTACCCGAACATCTCCCCCAAAACTCGAGGCAGAACCCAACTGGGGCGTTCCATCACAACCACTTTCTGATGCATATTCATGTCTCCTTTACGCCTCACTGCGAGAAGAGCGGCCCCATGGGGCCACTGTCTTTCGTTGGCCTAGAACGGCAGATCGTCGTCATAATCGATGGGTGGTTCGGTGTAGGCCGGCGACTGCGCCGGTTGTTGGGTTGGCCTTGGCTGACCGCTTGCTCCCTGCTGTTTCCCTCCTCCATTCCCTCCCAACATCTGCATCACACCGGTGAAGCTGTCGACCAGCACCTCGGTGGTGTAGCGTTCCTGTCCGCTCTGATCCTGCCATTTGCGAGTCCGCAGTTTTCCCTCCACGTAGACCTGGGAGCCCTTCTTCAGGTGCTTCCCTGCCACTTCAGCCAGCACTCCCATGAACACTACTCGGTGCCACTCGGTGCGCTCCTTGGCCTCGCCGGTCTGCTTGTCACGCCATGTTTCTGAGGTAGCCAGGGTGATGCTGGTGACAGCGTTCCCGCCGGGTATGTAGCGCACTTCCGGATCCTGACCCAGGTTGCCGATCAGGATGACTTTGTTGATGCCGCGGCTGGCCATCAGCGATGCTCCAGGGCTTGATGGAGTTGCTGGAACTTGGCGTTGACCTGCTTCCATTCGGGATCCTTTGCCTGCTTGAGGTAGTGGATACGACGGGCCATCGCGAACTTGGCCTTCTCCAGCATGTTGGCGCTGGTGGCGTGGTGCTGGGCTTTCTTGTAGGAGAGGTCCGCATCCTGATGGTTGCCGGCATGCTCCTGCTGGATGGCCTGCTTGAGATCATCCCGGTAATTGCGCTGGTAAAGTTTGATATGCATCGTGTCCTCCAGGACAGTCGTGGTTCGTTACACCCAGGCAGCATGGCCGGGCATTCAATTCAGGGGGGATTCAATCTCCTGGTACTCCAGTTCGTTGAAATTCAGATACTGGGCCGGGGCCTTGTCGATGGCGGCCAGCCGGATCTGCTGGTGAGTCATCGGGTGGTGCGCCTCGATGGTCCCGGTCAGACGATCCGGTGCTGCCCCCAATTCGGTGGCCGCATTCAGGGTGTAGCTGTAGCGGTGCATTGGCCTGCTCCTTTGGTGGTATCGATTTGCCAGCGGTACCCGCCGTGCTTTTCCTGCTGGCCGGCAAGACAGCGGGTGATGCCAACTCGGACAAAGCCGCCCTTGGTCTCTGCGTCGGTGACGCTGTCGAACCGGACCACCAGATCCCCGCAAGTGCCTATCACTGGGGTCTTGCGCCACTGCGGCGGTTTCACCATGTCAACGAAGAGACGGCGGGTATGGCGCCCGCGACCGTTGTCCCCAACCATGCAGAAGTGTTCAATCCGGGTGGTGAAGCGGGCCTCCCTGTGGATCTGGCCCATCACTATGCTGGCCTCACTGACAGTGAGGGAGAACTCGGCAGCCACATCGGCACTGATGGCGCCGCCGGTGCGGGCATGAATCCACTCGGCAACGTCCTGTACGATGCTCATACGCTTCTCGCCTCGATCTGCGCCAGTACCTGCTGGGCGTCCTCCCGCACACCCAGCTCATCGCCGTCGAACGTCTTGATGTAGGAGCGAATCCCATACCAACGTGAGCTGAGAGAGGCCTCGCTCACCTTGGCTATGGCGTCCAGCGCCAAGTGGTGTTTTTGTCCTTTGGTATCGGTGACCGTGATCATGCTGCGTCCCCCTTACATCAGAGCCAGCGCAATGAGCGCGGCCAGTGTGTTGAGCACCAGGATGGTGATCCCGGCGGCTTGCTGCTTGGTCATGCTGCCCTCCTGGCTTGCAGGTGCTTGTACGGGTTATTGGCTCTGGCAATGGCCGCCATCGGCGGCGGGCTGACGCTGTTGCCCACCATCAACACCTGATCGGTGATGGAGAGCGGGGTGCCGTCGTGGCCGCGGTCATGGATGTAGTGGCGTGGCATGCCCTGACAGCCATAGAGCTCCTTCGGTACCAGCATGCGCAGGCCGATATCCACGATCACCCAGGTGTTGCCGCACCAGGTCACGGTTACCAGCGCCAGCCGGTCCTTAGTGGTGATGGTGTGCATCGGGTCGGTGACAGCGCCCCACTGCCCGCCGCTCGAGTAGTAGCGCATCAGGAAGGCGCTGACCCGCAGGGCCCCGGCCTCTTGCTCCGGTGTCAGACCGAACTCACCCGGGCTCGCCATCACGGTCTGCACCAGGGCGTGGTGCTGGCCCGCTGAAACGATGGTGGGGAGCTGGCTTTCCGGAGTGATCGGTGGCAGGTTCCTGCGCAGGTGCACCATGAAGGCTGAGGCCAGTTGCTGCTGGCTGCCGCTCGAGGTGATGGTGCTGCATGGGTCAGTCACGGATCTGGCGGGCACGGTGTTGAACCCGCCATTGGCCTGCACCATCAAGGGGGCCGCCAACATGGACTTGCCACCACCGCCGGCCATGATGGCCGCAGCAGGTTCATCCACCCCGTGCTCACCCCCTTTACCGAAGTGGCGCACCACCAGAGGGGCCAGACTCGGGTTGCACACGGCGAACGCGCCACCCTTGGGCCAGCCGGTAATAGTGCGCAATGGGGCATCAACCGAATCGACACCGCGCCCTGACCAGTTGGCCAGCTCGATAATGAAGGGCTTGGGATTGGTCAGCACCTCGCGGATCACCCCGATCGCCACGCGCTCCAGGGTGGCATCGGCCAATGGGCGTTTGACGTTCAGGCCCTGTGCCCGGGCTTCTTCCTTGGTGAGGAAGATGCTGGGGCAGGGGATAGACCAGTCGATGTGATCCGCCGTTACCCGATACGGCTTGAGGTGGCTGCCTGGTGCCGGGGCCTTGCAATGCGTCGGGGCGGGCCAGCAAACTGGCTCCCCGTCCCGGCGGGCAACGAGGTAGAGGCGCTGGCGGCTGGTGGCCGCACCGTAGTCCGCTGCGTTCAGGACTGTATGGTCTACCACATACCCTAGGCGTTCGATGCTGGCCAGAAAGCGGCGCCAGGTCTGGCCAGCTCGCTTGGGATCCGGCACCAGGTACTGCTGCTGGCGTGGCACCCGCTCACCTGGCTCGGCGATATGCTGCTCGATCTTGGTCTTCTTACCGCGCTGAACCTCGACCAGCTTGATGACCCGGCCAGTGGCCTTGTCCCGCTTGGCGATGAGGGGCCCCCAGGTGCGCATCTGCTTGACGTTCTCCATGGAAAGCACGGCAGGTTTGCTCAGGGCAAGCCATTTGGTGATCACCCATGCCAGGCTTCGGATCTCCTGCTTGCGCGGCTGACCGCCGGCGGCCTGGGAGTGATGGGTGCAATCCGGGCTGGCATGCAACCAACCGACCGAGCGCCCGGCCAGCACCCTAACCGGATCCACGGCCCAGATATCTTCCTGCAGATGCAGGGCCTCCGGGTGGTTAGCCTGGTGCATGGAAAGCGCCTTCGGGTTGTGGTTGATGGCGATGTGCACAGGGCGCCCCAGCCCACGCTCGATCCCGGTGCTGGCGCCACCGCCGCCGGCGAACAGATCCACGTTGATGGCGGATCCCAGGTTGAGCGGGGCCCCGGTCACCTTGGCCCTGACGGCGCGGGAGCGGCGAAGTGATTTGCTCATGCCATCACCTCATTCACTCGGGTAATGGCGTTGATCATCACACTCTTTTGCGTGACGGGGCTGAGGGTCGGCTCGTTATGCAGGGCGTTCAGCAAGGCGATGACAGCCTCCTGGCGGTGCAGGTCGAGCATGGGGAAGGCCTCGGTGAAGTTGTATCCTTCAACCTGCTTCAGAGTGGAGACAGCCTTGCGCAGCAGCGCCTTGGTTTCCTCGTCCAAAGTGGTGTATTCGTCCATGAGCTGCTCATCGCTGACTGAGATGGCGATCGCTACCTCCCGGGCGGTGTAGTGCTCCTTGGCGCCGTAGAGCACGGTCAACACGGCGACAAAGCACGACCACTCGGCGCCACCCAAATTGAGCTCGTTGTTCTGGTAGTCGAAGGCCCAGTCCTCGAGCGGCTTGGTGCTGGGTTCCTCGGTTGGGTGGTGGGCATCCAGCAGCTCGAGCTGCCGCTCTGCATGGTTTGGCTCTGGGCTGGTGGCTTCGACACTCTGCACCAACAGCTCGGCGGCTTTGGCGGTGGCCAGTTCCTGCAGATCGCCTGGGGCCGTCAGGTTGTCGATGATCCAGGCGGCCAGCTCGGCGGTCTTGGCCGGGGTCAGGATGTCCGCATCGTCGATCTGGTAGATAACCCCCTTCACTGCGGGGTGGCGTTGCCAGTGGGGCAGGGCGGGGGAACGACTCTCTTCTGCGACAAAGCCCTGATGGATAGGCTTGCCGGCCAGCAGGTTGGCGACGGCCAGATCGAGCCGATAGAAGATCTCGGAGAGTGGATAAGGTTCGTCCAGCCAGCCTTGCACATAACCCCTGACCGTATCCTGTTGCTCTTCGCCGAGATCAACGCACTCAATCTGCTTGGCCATGATGCTGCTGGCATCGGCATAGCCCAGTTCGGCCGCCGCCGCGGCGCTGGCCTCGTTATCGTCGGCTGCTGGTGGTTCCCCCGCGGCCGGTTCTGTTTCGGCGGGTTGCTCCTGGGTGACCACGGGGGTCAGCTTGGGCGTGGCGTTACGGATAACGTGATCGGCGGCCAGGGTGAGCTCTACCGCCTGGCGGTGGATCATATCGAGGATGATCTGACCGGTGGTGATGAGGTCGTCACGGCGCAGGCGTGCCTCGGGGCGTCGCTCGCCCTGCCAGCCGGCGTCGAAGATCACCACGGCTGAGGCAAAGCCGCTGGAGCTGGGCTTGTCCTTCTTCGGGTCGCGGGGCACATACCAGCTCGGTACCTCAAAGCCGATGCGCCCGCTGATGAACTGGATGAAGTCGGCATCTTCCGGCCACCAGGTTTCGCTGGTGGCGGCCTTGATGAGCAACATGATCTTGGCGCCCAGCGCCCGTTGCTCGCGGCAGTAGTTGAGGATGGCCTCCATCCCGGTGATGGGGTTCCCCTCGCTATCTGTGCAGGGGCGCGAGTAGGGCGGGTTGGCGTAGGCTGCGCCCCCCAAGCGGCGCAGGTCGGCAGCCAGCTCCTGGGTGAGGGCGTTGTCTTCGGCATCGTAGTAGTTGGGCACCAGGTGGTTGCAGTCATCGGCGAACATGTCGAGCACCACCGGCCCCAGGGTGGGGGCGAACTGGTGGAACAGGCCCCAGGCCAGCGGCTTGGGGGTCTGCCATTGGTCGCCTATCTGCTTGAGCTCGTGGTCGGGTTGGGCCTGCAGTTCGGCCAGCGCTTGGGCGTAGTGGTTCATGACGCACCGCCTTCCTTCTCTTTCAGTTGTGCCAAAGCGTATCGGCACGCATCATCAGGAGTCAGGCCCTGGCCGCTGGCCAGCAGCACGCCATCATTCTCCTTCGGATTGGTACGCAACCATGCCATCCAGTCTGTGGTTCTGGTGCGGCTCAGTTCGATATAGAGGAACGGGTGAGTGTCAATCAGCTGTTCTGCCACGCAGAGAAACTCAGCTGATGGCAAGTTGGTGGTGAACTCCTGCAGAGCGCTTTCAGCCTCAGCCAGCCATGCCTTGATGGGGTTCACGGAGTGAGCATCTGCGACCTCTCCTGCCAAGGTGAGGTGGGTTGCCATGCGCTGCACCAGCGAACGCAGAGCACGGACCCGCCCAGCCTGAGCAGTCAGAGTTAAAGCGGCCTGCTGAGCTACAGCAGTGATGGACTCTTCAGTCCATCCTTCGTGGCCACGTTCGTCTTCCCAAAGAACATCAAAGGCATCGTTATCGATATCGTCAGCCTCTGTGCTGGCAATGGTCTCGAGCAAATAGATAAGGTTGTCCAGCTTCATGCCGCCTCCTCTTCCTTGGTGGGGTACCAGGCAAAGCCGTCTTCGGCTTGGCGGATGACCTTGCCGCACTTCATGGCGAGGTTGAATTCAGCGGTGGCGCCTTGGGAGTTAATCCAGGCAGGCAGCATGATCACCTCATCGGCCATCATCACCATGGGGCAGCAAATCTGCATGTATTGCTGCTGTGTGAGTCCGTCCGGCAGGGTTGCAGGGTTGAGTACGACGTGGCCTTTTTGCTGCTGGTGGAGCGCTTCGGTGTTGAAGGCAGGGCGGTTGTATTCCGGCAGGCCAGACATTGGCCCTGCGATGTAGACGATTTTGCGTTGTTGGTTCGACATGGTTCATCCCGTTTACTGGTGTATCTGGGATTAAGTTAAGCCACCCAAACCAAAAAGTAAAGCCCCATGTTGTGATTGCTTAACTTCATTGGCGCAAAAAAAAGCCCACCGTGCTGGCGGGCTCGTGCTAGCAAGTCAGAGCAATGCGCTCGTGCGGTGGTGATATGCCCATAGATAAGGAAAAAGAAGGGTTAACCAATTTTTGGTTGATCCTCTTGCATTCAACCATTTTTAGGTTTATTCTGTGACCATGCAATAGGTTAATCGGAGGGCTGGTACTGCTGTAGTGGATGGCTGCCATTGTGCGAACCGGCTCCATTTTAGTCCATTGATAGGTGTAATACGGAGTTAACGAGGGTATTGGCATGAAAGCAACAGCATTTGGTAAGTATCTGAGGGGGTTAAGATTAGAAAATGAAATTTTATTAAAAGATATGGCAGATGTGCTGAACGTTAGCTCTGCCTACTTATCTTCCCTCGAGCTTGGAAAAAAGAGTGTTCCGGACTCGTTTGTGGCAAAGATTGTTGATGAATATGGTCTGAATTCCAACGAAGCAGCCGACCTGCGACATGCGGCTACTTTGTCTCAACCATCAGTAAAAATCGATCTGGTGGGCAAGCAAAATGATGACAGAGAGATAGTGATGTCATTTGCTCGACGTTATGAGTCTTTGTCTGAAGAAAGTAAGAAGCAGCTTAAGAAACTGTTAGAGGTATAAGCCGATGCAGCACCGTAAACTAGGACATAAAGTGAAGCCTCGAGCGACGAATGCCATCAATGACCTGGCTAAGATGCATCGAGATCTTTTCCAACTACACAACCCTAAGGCCAACATGGCTGCACTTTACGAAGTGCTCCAGAATGAGGAGATCCTCTCGTTTGAGATTGTGGAGGATCATGAGCTGGGACTGGAGGAGGCAGTTGCCTACCCAGACCAAAAGCACATTAAATTGAAGAAGTCGACGTATGACGATGCATGTGATGGTGTGGGTCATGCAGTCTTCACACTTGCTCATGAGCTTGGGCACATAGTCATGCATCGTGGTGAACGACCGTCATACGCTCGCGGTGAGCATAAAGTTTATGAAGACAGTGAATGGCAGGCTGATACCTTCGCGTCACTGTTTTTGATGGATGAGCGTCATATTGACGTCAAGAATGATACCCCAGATGATTTGGCTGAACGTTTTGGGGTCAGTATTGAGGCAGCTTATGTGCGCCTTGGTAAGTTAAGAAAACAAAACAGCAAGTAGGCTGCGACCCCTACTTGCTGTTTCAATCTTTGAGGTAAACCTCCACCTCGAAGACCCTAAGTGTGTTGCCACACCGTAAACTAGACACTTACAAAGTAGCATACATTTTGGGGTTGCAACAAGGAGGCTCACTATGATAGGAGCCGAACTCATGGCTACTCAAAATGCAGAAACTGAAGAAGATGTGGTGGTGATCTACACCAAATGGATCACTGTAAAAGGAAAGCGTGTCTATGCCCACCAACGTGGACTTACCGCATTCAGATTAGAGATCCCTAAGTCTAGGTATCAACCCAGGTAAACCAAGCCAAAGAATCTGTGTTGTCACAGTTTGAGGCAAGGGTAGTCAACTGTTGGCGCAGAAGACTATGGGTTTACGTGGGAGGTCTCGACCCCTGTACATTGGCGTACTACCAGTTTGGACGAGCTGATTATAGGCCAATTACTAGCTTTGACTCAATAGATGAGGTCCCTCCCTAGCAAAAAATAGGGACAAGATTATGTCATCTAAAACTAAGTGTGTTCATGTGAACGCATACCCACGATTCCGCTACGGTCGTATGGAGTATGTGCGCTCACATTGGCGTTCTCTGCCAAACTGATCTGCTGATCAACAAAGTGTAATAATTTCAAGGGACATTTTATGTCCCTTTTTTGTTGATTTGATTTATCGCTTTTTACGCCGGCGGCGGTGTTCCACCATGGTACCGATGATCTGGATATGCTGACGGTCTGAGCGCATGGTGGGGTAGTCGTCATTGAGTGGTGCCAGCTCGAAAATTTCTTGGCCATCTTCGCCATAACCCCGGGGGCGGTACTTCTTGAAGGTGGCTTCTTCTTCGCCGTTCTTGGCGACCACGAAATCCCCCGGGTGGAGTGGCTCGTCCGGGTCGATCAGCACCAGGTCCCCTTCGGTAAATTCCGGTTCCATGGAGTTGCCCCGGATCACGATGGCAAAGGCGCGCTGTCCCAAGTCAAGATCGGTAGTGATATAGGCCATATTGCCATCGCACTCGCGGATCTCGTTCGGTGCTGTCCATACCCCTGCCTGCACATAGCTGATCACCGGGATCCGGTGAGTGTCGGGTGATGCTATCTCCATGTTCTGACCAGAAGGCTCGCCCTTCCCATCCATCAACCAAAACACAGAGACAGAAAGCGCCTTTGCCAACTCGGAAAGGTTCTTTGCGTCAGGGGTGTATACCCCATTCTCCCACTGTGAAATGGATGCCTTGTTTGCGCCTATTTTGTCGCCGAGTTGCTGCTGGGTCATTTTCAGGCGCGACCTAGACAGCTTGATGCGTTCTCCGATGCTCATAGTTAAGTAATTTAAACCTTTTGGCGTTAATTGTGCTTGACCGGAGAGTTGCGCTTGCTTAACCTTTCCTTATCGACAGGAGGGGTTATGAAGAAACTAGACGTTATCGCCTACTTTGGCGGGGTAACAAAGACCGCGAAAGCACTCGGCATAAGCAAGTCGGCAGTGTCGCTATGGGGGGAGGACATCCCTTACGGTCGCGCTTGTCAGATCCAGCTCCTCACCAAGGGGAAGCTAAAAACTGAGCAGGTGCGACCATCATGACAGAAGCCAAAAAAACAACCACGAGAGTCAAGCGGGATTACTCCCACGCATCTGACCCTATTGACGCCGCTTATCAGTTGAGCCGCAGCTACAACGTCACCGAGCTGGCAAGACTGATGGGTAACAAGCGCCCTACCACCCTGAACAACAAGTTCAATCCGCAGTGTGAAGACCACCACTTGTATCTGTCTGAGGCGATCGCCGTGACCGAGCTGACCGGTGACAACGCCATTCTGCAAGCCTGGGCGCTGTCTCGTGGCCAAGTGCTGGTGGCCCTGCCGGATACCACGGTGACCGAGGAAGAGCTGGCTGACCAGGTGATGCTGGTGGGTGAGGTGGTGGCGGCGGTGTTTGGTGAGCTGCGTGAAGCGCGGCAAGACGGGGTGATTGACCCGATCGAGCGTCAGGCGATTACGGCGGCAGTGCATCGCGCCATCAGGGAGCTGTTGAGTTTGGAGGGGTCAGTGGCAAGTCAGGTTCGCCCGTTGCCAGTGGCCGTGCAAGGAGGAGCGAAGTGATGAACGTCGTTGAAATGAATCGGGCCCGCGCTGCGCGAACAGCCGGACCCACGGTCGATTTCACTGGAGAAAACAACATGCATAAGCGTACCGAAGCTGGCGCCAAAGCGCAAGGCAAGCGCCGTAACGTGATCCCGGCTGTGATCCCGCGTCTGGTGGAGAGTCAGGGCCAGTCCTATCTGGTCTATGGCGGTCTGCTGCGCGGCATCAAGATCCCGGCAACCAAAGAGCAGGCCAAGCGTCACCTGAACTGCCTGATGCAGCACCTGCAGGAGGTGGCTCATGGGTAACCTTGCCACCGTTATTCAATTCCCAGCCCATAGCGCACCAGCGAAGCCACAGGAGGTCATGGTGGCAGATTGTGATGATGGTTACACCAGACTGGCGAACGACCTGCTCGACGCGCTGATTGAGGCTGACCTGACCAAGCACCAGTACAAGGTGGCCCTGGCTGTCATCCGCAAGACCTACGGCTTCAACAAGTCTATGGACTGGATGACCAACGAGCAGATTGCCGAGGCGACCAATATCCCTGCCACTCGGGTAAGCACTGCCAAGAATGAGCTGTTGCGCATGGGTGTGCTCATCAGTCGTGGCCGTAAAACTGGCCCGAACAAGGTCATTTCTGAGTGGCAAACTCACATTCCCCAAAATGGGGAAACATTCCACAAAACAGGGAAGGAAAGTTTCCCCAAAACAGGGAAGGCATCTTCCCCGAAACAGGGATACACAAAAGACACTATTCAAAAGACAAGAAAGACAAAAGATCAAAACACTAGCGCCGAGCCCGCTATCGCGGCCTCCACGCCGGTGGTGATTGAATCTGTTTCTGCTGAGCCGGTTTCACTGCCAGCCAAGCAGCCAGCACCGCAAGAGCCAGTGGTGATTACCATGCCGCTCAACAGCGGGGAGCATGCGGTAACCGAGTCGTTTGCCGCCCAGATGCAAGCCCTGTATCCGGCGGTGGATGTGGCTCAAGAGCTGCGCACCATGACTGGCTGGCTGATTGCCAACCCCACCAAGCGCAAGACCAAGACCGGCATCAACCGGTTTATCAACGCCTGGCTGTCGAAGTGCCAAGACCGTGGTGGCAGCAATGGTCTGCAGGGCTTCACTCCGCGCCGCAATGATCACACCGACCTGACCCAGACCATGACGGCCGCTGAGCTCAATCAGCGCATGCAGGAGGGTTTCTGATGACCATGAAACCACTCAGTGCCGTGCTGCACGAGATCGCCACTGTGCCGACCGTGGAGGCCATCACCCAGCAGCAGCGCCCGCTGACCGATCGGGATTCCAAGATGGTTGCCACCCTGTTCGAGCAGCTCAAAGCGGTGTTCCCGGCATGGAAACAGGCATTCCCCACTGACGACCATCAGCGCCGCGCGCTGGCCGAGTGGACCCGCGCCCTGGTCGATGCCGGTTGCACCAGCCGCGAGCAGCTGCAGCTGGGGATGCGGATGGCCCGTAGCCACGGCGGGGACTTCTTCCCGAGCACCAGCAAGTTCATCAAGTGGTGTGAGGTAACGCCGGAGTCACTCGGCCTGCCCACGCTGGATAGCGCGCTGGTTGAGGTTCGCACCCGCCGTTACACCCATCCCGCCGTTGAGCTGGCCGCCAAGGCGACCAGCTGGGAGCGCCAGACATTGAGCGCAGACGCTTACCGCGCCGTGTTCGATCAGGCCTATGCCCAGCTGGTGCGCCGGATGATGGCCGGTGAAGACCTGAACGCCGAGGTGGTGAAGGGGCTGCCAACCCGGGCGCAGATCCAGCACAGCCCTGAGTTTTACCAGCAGGCAGGCCAGCGCGCCGTGGCAAACCTGAAAAAGCTGTTCAAGCGGGGAGGTGAGCATGGTGGCCAATAAACACGAGCTGATCGCCAATGCGGCGATGGCTCAGCTGCACAAGATGTGGCCCTGCACCTTCGATATCGAGATCCCTGAGGCGCCCGCCGGCTGGAGCTGGACGATGGCGCAGAAAGCGGGGGAGTTCGAGCCGGTGCCGGCCCGCATCGGTGAAGGTGACGATTTCGAGTTGTCATCGGTCGAGGTGATCACCAAGGACGCAGTGGCGCTGCAGGCCTCGCTGCTCAGAGCAAACATCAGTTGTCTGGGGGTGCAGTGATGGCAGTGACATTCAGTGAAGCTTGCGAGCGGGATATCAAGGCCGCCAAGCATGTGCGGGTGGCTGTGTACCCCGAGGTGAAGGATTGGCTGCCGGTACAGGTGCGCCTTGAGGTGTCGGATTGTCCGCGCCAGCTGGGGGCTACCTCTGCCGCCCACCGTGCCGGGCACTACCTGGTGCAGGATGCCGATCTCGGCGAAGTCATGGCGGCGGTAAACGCCCTGCGCGGCCAGCAACAGCGGCCAGCCACGCTGGAGATGATCCCATGCGCGATTTCATGAGGGGTACCCTGATGGTGGTGGTGCTGGTGGGGTTAGCGGTGTATCTGGCCGCGAATGTGTCGATGGGGGTGAGGTGATGGAACTGATGATGCGGGGGGCAACCCCTTTGACGATGACCAGCGTGGAGATCGCCGAGCTGACCGGAAAGCGCCACGACAACGTGATGGCCGATATCCGCAAGATGCTGGTGGAAATTCAATCTCCTGAGAAGTCAGGCGATTACCAGGATGGCCGTGGTCGCACCCAGCCGTGCCTGTTGCTGGACAAGGACGAGACCCTTTGTCTGGTGGCCGGTTACAGCGCCCAGTTGCGGATCCGGATTATTCGCCGCTGGCAGGAGCTGGAGCAGCAAGCCCACCAGCCCGCGATGATGATCCCCCAGACCCTGCCGGAGGCACTGCGCCTTGCTGCCGAGCTGGCCGAGCAGAAGATGGCGCTGGAACAGAAGGTGGCGATGGATGCCCCGGCGGTGGAGTTCGCCAAGCAGATCGCCAGTGTGGAGAAGGGGATCACCTTGTCGGCGTTCGCCAAGACGGTGGGCCTTGGCCCCAATACCCTGTTCACCCTGCTGAGGGAACGCAAGATCTTGATGAGTTGCCGCGGGGAGCGCTGGAACCTGCCGATGCAGGAGTATGTGGACCGCGGGCTGTTCGCGACCCGGGAGAGCTCGTTTGACAGCAACGGCGAGCGGCGGATCAGCTTCACCCCCCTGATCACCGGCAAGGGCCAGCAGTGGCTGGTGGAGCGACTGATCCGTGACGGCATCCTGCGTGGGGTGGCCGCATGAGTCACAACCTGGCCCTGTTGCCATCAGCTGAACGGCAGCGCATCGAGTTGATCAAGCAGGCGCACCTGCTGGTGTGGCGCCGTCGCCGCAACGAGATCGGGCGTGAGGTCGTGGTGGCCGCCATCGATGAGGTGGATGAAGAGCACCGTGAGTGGTTTCGCCAACAGTTGAACGCGATCAGGGGGCAAGCGTGAGCGCAGGTAACGCCGTGTTTGTCGAAGCGCTGGGGCTGGCCCTGGTGCCGCTGGGCGACAGCCTGCCGGCGGTGAGGCGCCAACTGGCTGGCAAGCCGGTGCGTCTGGTGAGCGATCAGGGGGCTGACCTGCTGGCCCAGTTCTCTGAGTTGGTGTCGGCCCTGGCCTGCGCCGCGGTGGTCAATGCCGCCGGTGGGGAGCTGCTGACCGCCAATGCCACTGCTTGCGTGATAGCCGATGGCTGCATTGGGGAAACCGTCACCGCAGAGGTGGAGGGGGTCCATCTGCCTTTGTGCTGGCATCACGACAACGAGCACCGCAATGGGCAGTTACCGATCCGCCTCGCCGATGTGGCCGGGTGGCTGGCGCAGCTTGTGCTGCAGCGGGTCGCTGGCTGGTGTGGGGTGGCCGCTGCTGACCTGACTGCCCGGGATCTGTGCTGGTGGGCGACCGTCTATAAGGTGCTGCCTTCATTGCCGGATCCGCTGCTGCGCTCTGCCTGTCGCCTGGCACCCATCGAACCGGATCGGAAGTGGTCGCCCCGTGGTAACCGGGAGACCGATGCTCGCTATCGTGATCATCGCCTTGAGGTGGCAGAGCGCGATCCACTGGCCGATCTGCGGGCTCGCATCAATGCCAAACCGGCCATTCGCCAGATTGATCCTGAGCCTGCGGCCTTGCATTTAGGCAAGCCCAAACGACAGCGCTGGGAGTGTGCGGCCTACTTGGCTTTTGTTCGACAGTTGCCCTGTGTGGTGACGGGCCAGCGCGAGGGCATCGAGGCGCACCATGTCGTGGGTCATGGGATGAGTGTGATGGGTAGTAAGGCGCACGATCTGATGGTGTTCCCGCTCGCCCACCAGCCACACATGGAGTTGCACCGGATCGGGTGGAAGGCCTGGGAAGCCCAGCACGGTTCGCAGTTGGAGCACGTTATCAACACACTGGAGCTTGCTTGCTCCTTGGGAGTGTTCAATGCCAAAAGCTGATTCATGGACAGTGACCCTGCCATGGCCCCCTTCAACCAACCGGATCTGGCGCAATGTGGCCGTGAGCGGTAAGCCCAGAACCCTGCTGAGCCAGGAGGGGAGGGTTTATCGCAAAGCTGCGGCTGATGCCTGTCTGGCTGCCAAGTTAGCCGGCAAGCAGATTCCCGATCGGCTGGCCCTGCGGCTGGTGGTGCAGGCCCCTGACCGGCGAGCCCGGGATCTGGATAACACGGTGAAGGCGGTGCAAGACGCCCTGACCCACGCCGGGGTGTGGCTGGACGATAGCCAGATCGACCGGTTGCTGGTGGAGCGTGGGCCGGTAGTGAAAGGGGGAATGGTGTCGGTAACTGTGGAGGTGATGAGTGCGCTTTGAATATGCAATTACCGTAGGGGATCCGCGTTCTGTGATGCTGCAGGCCTATCAGGCCCAGTCAACGGGGCGTTCTCATCTGACAAAGAGTGATGTGATGACGGCATTGGGAATGGTTCAGAAGCACAATGGTGCCGGCATGGCGCTGGTGATGGCGCGTTACTGCAAAGACCTAGGGGATGCTAAGAAGGCCCTGCTAGCTGTGCAAGCCGAGTGTACCAAGATTGCCCCCCGCTATGTGGGGGCCAACAAGGAACGTGGCCATGGCATGGCCTTGCGCCGGGTGGCCGAGCTGGCCCTGGAACACTACTGCCGCACTGCTGACACTCCTGGGGCTTCCTGTCACCCGCAGTTCTGCCGGGGGCGGGGAGTGATCCGCGACCTGGAACTGAGCCGCCTGCACGGCAAGGCGATTGATAAGGTGTGCCCACGCTGTGGTGGTACCGGGCTACGCCCCATCCCGGGTACTCAGATCAGACGCGCCATTGAACCGTTGGCTGGTGGACTGACCCGTGGGCAATGGGAGCTGGGCTGGTATCCGCTCTATCTGGCCGTGCTGGATTGGTGCCACCAGCAGGAGTCAGCGGCGCAGACGCGCTATTGGTATACGACGCGGTAAGTCACTTGCCCCTAGAACCCCGCTTCGGCGGGGTTGTTGCTTGTGCAGGTGAGGGTGGCTTGACGGCCACCTGCAATTTTGTGTAGGCTGATTGCCAACGATGGAAGACTGCACCCGAAAGGTTGCGGTTTTTTTTGTTTCTTGCTCTCAAACCTCGGCTTAGCCGGGGTTTTTTCGTTTCTGTGGTGGATTCATGAATCAAGGCCATGAGCAGATCGCTACCACTGTGGTCGGTGAAACTGCGAAATCTGCCCCTCCTGTAGCGGTGGTGAGTATGTCGTGGGCTGGTGTCTCTTTGAATGACTGGGTGCTGATCGCGACGCTTGTGTGGCTTTCGGTTCAGATCGGCTGGTTTATCTGGTCGAACATCATCAAGCCACGCGCCAAGCAGGTGGGGTAGGCATGACAAAAGTACGAATTGCCATAGCGGCGCTCACTCTCAGTGCTGCCGGCTTTGTGGGGATCCTGAATCGGGAGGGGTTTGAGCCGACGGCTTACCCCGACCCCGTACACGGTACCAAGCTCCCCACTATCGGCTTTGGGAGCACCGAAGGGGTCAAGATGGGTGACACCATCACGCCCGTCGCCGCGGTGAACAGGAGCCTTCGGGAGGTGCGGGTGTTCGAGAATGCCCTCAAGGCCTGCATCAAGGTGCCACTCCACCAGTATGAGTTCGACGCCTATGTCGAGCTCTCCCACAACATCGGTCCCGGCGCCTTCTGCCGATCCACCATCGTGAAGCGCCTGAACGCTGGCGACTACCCCGGGGCCTGCGAGGCGATCCTGCTATTCAAGCGTTCCGGCAACCAGGACTGCTCGGTACCGGGGAACCGGGTATGCCCCGGGCTCTGGAAAGACCGGCTGCGCCTCAATGCGAAGTGCAAGGGGGTGTGATGGGAGTGACTCAGCAGAGCAAGGTGCTGCCGTTCCTGGCCGGTGCCTTGGTGATAGCCGCCCTGGCCGGCGGCGGTGTGGCGCTCTATCGCTCCGGTCATGCTGCTGGGGAGGAGGGGGAGCGCAAGACCTGGCAGGCAAAGTGGAATGAAGAGGCTGCCCGCCTTGCCACAGCCAGAACTAAGGCTGAGCTGAAGGCTCGGGAGGAAGAGCAGCGCCGGCAGGCTGAAATCGATGAGGTGAGAGACCATGCACAAGAAGAAATCGCCCAAGCGCAGGCTGATGCCGCTGCTGCTGGCGTTGAGTCTGGCCGGCTGCGCGAGCAAGCCCGCCGCCTGGCAGCCCGAGCAAGTCAGTGCGCCAGCAATCCCGGGGCTGCCCAGGGAGGCCCGGCAGCCGGACATCCTGCCATGGTGCTCGCCGACCTGCTCAGCCGGGCTGATGAAAGAGCGGGTGAGCTGGCAGCAGCGTATGACCGAGCTCGAGCGTCAGGACTAGCCTGCGAAAGAGCCTATCTCTCATTGACTCAACCCCGTTAACCCAACTACCGCAATACCCCACCCCCCAGGGTAAAGGTACTCCCAGCCACCCCCCGGCCTTACGGGTCGGACGAGGCGCGTTTTTTCACTACATATGAAACCCCAAGAAGTGAGGTTGTTGTTTTCATGTCAGAGCCATCAGACAAGGATCGCCCTGCGCCTGGCTGGCTGAAAAAATCCGACATGGCTGCAAGCCTGGGGATCTCGGTGCAAGCCTTTGATAAGTGGGGAGTTAAGCCAGTAAAAAAGATCGGGCGCAACGTTTACTTTGATGTGCGCTCGGTTGTGGATAACCGGATCGAGAACGCGATCCAAAAACACCAACCAACGGATCCTCAAGACATGGATGAGGATCAATTGGACTTCCAACGGTGGAGGCTCACCAAGGAGCAGGCCGACAAGGCCGAGCGCGAGAACCGGATCGCTGAGCGCCATCAGGTGCCGACCGAGTTTGCAACGTTCGCTCTGACGCGCATCGCCGCAAAGGTCAGCAGTCTGCTCGACACCGTTCCACTCACTATGCGCCGCCGTTATCCCGAATTGCAGACCAAGCACATCGAGGGGCTCCAGCGCGAACTGGTCATAGCCAGCAACGAGGCGGCCTCCCTGGGTGATCTGCTGCCGGAGTTACTGGATGAATATATCGACAGCACAAGTAAGTAGCCTGGCGGCTGCCGTAAACCTTGGGCTGTCAGCCCTGCTCAGGCCGCCGGTGCAGACCGCCGCCGAGTGGATGGATGACCATTACTACCTGCCGGTGGAGTCCTCCTATCAGGAGGGCCGCTGGAAGTCGCTGCCGTTCCAGGTGGCCATCATCAACGCGATGGCCAATGACGACATTCGAGAGGTCAATTTCGTCAAGTCGGCGCGGGTTGGTTACACCAAGATGCTGCTCGGTGTGGCCGCTTACCTGTTGGAGCACAAGAAGCGCAACGGACTGATCTGGCATCCCACTGATGGTGATGCTGAAAAGTTCGTCAAAAAGCACGTTGATCCCATGATCCGTGATGTCCCCAGACTAAAGGCGCTCGCGCCCTGGTATGGGAAGAAGCACAAAGACAACACGCTGGAGCTCAAGCGATTCGCCAACGGGCGAGGGTTAGAGATCCGGGGTGGTAAAGCGGCGGCAAACTACCGAGAAGCCTCTCCCGACTTCGGTATCTATGACGAGCTGGCCGCCTTCGATGCTGACATCGATCACGAGGGTTCGCCCACGTTCCTCGGTGACAAGCGGATGGAGGGCTCGACCCACCCCAAATCAATCCGTGGCTCTACCCCCAAGATCGCGGGGCAGTGCCAGATAGAGCGGGCGGCCAGCGAATCGCAGCACCTGATGCGTTATCACGTGAAGTGCCCACATTGCCATGCAGAGCAGTACCTCAAGTGGGGCGGCCCCGATGCCGAGTTCGGCATCAAGTGGGACGGTAACAACCACAACTCGGCGTTCTATCTGTGCGAGGCAAATGGCTGCGCCATTCGCCAGCATGAGATGGATTACGAGACGGTGGAACGCTGGATCTGCGAGCGCACCGGCATCTGGACGCGGGACTCCATCGACTGGTTCGACAGTGATGACCAACCGATCCCTCCTCCCGAGTCGGTGACCTTCCATATCTGGACGGCCTACAGCCCGCTGACGACATGGGTGCGGATTGTCTCTGACTTCCTCAAAGCGAAGGATGACCAGGGCAAGCTAAAGACCTTCGTCAACACCACGCTGGGCGAGACCTGGGAAGAGGAGACCGGTGAGAAACTGGAGTGGGAGGCGCTTGCCGCCCGCCGCGAGGTATGGCCGCACCCCGTCCCTGATGGGGTGCTCTATATCACTGTCGGGGCTGATACCCAGGATGACCGTATCGAGTTCGAGATCACCGGCTGGGGCGTGGGGGAGGAGCAGTGGGTGATCGACTACCAGCGCCTGTACGGCAACCTCGGGCACACCGAGATCTGGGATCGACTGCACGAGCAGTTCTCGCGCCAGTTTATCAAGGCCAACGGTGAGGTGATGGATATCGGCCTGGTGCTGATTGACTCGGGTGGTCACTACACCGATGAGGTTTATCAGTTCTGTCGCCGCAACCCGCGCAAATATATCCCTATCAAGGGGGCCTCGGTGATGGGCAAACCCATCATCACCTTCCCGCGCAAGAAGAACCGGCAGGGTGTTTACCTGTCGGAGGTCGGCACCGACACCGCCAAGGACGTGATCTACGCCCGCCTGGCCGATGTGCCTGCATCGCTATCCGGGCCGCTGCCTGGTTACCGGCACCACCCTGTCGCCGAGTGGGCAGATGAACACTATTTCAAGGGTCTGACCTGTGAGCGAAAGCGGCTGGAGTTTATCAAGGGCCGCCGCGTCTATCGCTGGGTTAACCCATCCGGCGCCCGCAACGAGCCCACTGACTGCGCGGGTTACTCACTGGCCGCCGTGCGCCTTGGCGTCCAGCACAAAGGCTGGCGCCTGGTCGCCCGGCATCAGCCAACCACTATCAACCACGCCGAGCCGGTATCCCGCCCGCAGCCAAGACCCACGGCAGCAGGCAACAGCTGGCTCGGCACAAACTCAGGAGGCTGGCTGTGAAGCTGAGCGATATCGACAGCATGATCGAGCTGTACCTGCAGGCCGAGCGCGATGTGCTGGCCGGCAAGCAGGTAACGTTCCAGGGCCGCACTGTGACCTCTGAAAACCTCAACGAGATCCGCTCTGGTCGGCGGGAGTGGGAGCAGCGCCGCGCCAGCGTGGCCAACCCTGCCCGTCAGCCCTATGCCGCCGCGAGGTTTACATGAGAGCCATAGATAAGTTGGTCGGGTTTATCTCGCCCGGCTGGGCGGCCAACCGGATGCGCGACCGCTTGCGAATGATGGCCTACGAGGCGGCAATGCCGTCTAGAACCCATCAGGCCAAGCGGGAACGGCGGGGCGCCAACGTGGCCACCCAGCAATCGGCGATCAGCTTGCGCGAGCAGGCCAGAGCCCTGGACGAAAACCATGACATCGTGATCGGCCTCCTCGACAAAATGGAGGAGCGGATTGTCGGCGGCAAAGGCATCCAGATCGAGCCGCAGCCCCGCTCTGTCGATGGGCAGTTGCTGGATGACCTCGCCAGGGAGATCCGCCGCCGCTGGGCTGCCTGGTCGCTCAAACCGGAAACCACCGGCACCTACACCCGTCCCGCCATGGAGCGCCTGGTCTGTCGTACCTGGTTGCGCGATGGCGAGGTGTTTGGCCGCCGCCTGCTCGGCACCATCAAGGGCTATCAGCATCATTCTGACACCCCCTTTTCGGTGGAGGTGCTGGAGCCTGACTTTGTGCCGTTCGAGATGAACAGCGTGGCGGATGGCGTCAGACAGGGGATCAAGGTCGATGCCTGGCGCCGGCCGAAATCCTACTTTGTGATGTTCGATCACCCCGGCGAGATGCAGGGCTATCGCTACCGCACCAAGGAGGTTGAAGCCAGCGAGATGTATCACCTGGCCCTGCGCAAGCGGATCCATCAGCTGCGCGGCGTTACGCTGCTGCACGGTGTCATCACTCGCCTCGCTGACCTCAAGTCGGTGGAGGAGGCCGAGCGTGTGGCAGCTCGGATCAGTGCCTCGCTCGCCTTCTTCATCAAGAAGGAGGATCCGCAGGGGTATCAGCCTCCGCCAGATGGTTCGCCGCCGCAAGAGAAGCGAAGTATCGACATCACGCCGGGCATGACCTTTGACGACCTGCGCCCCGGCGAGGATGTCGGGGTTATCCAGTCCAACCGGCCAAACACAGCCCTAAACGTCTGGCGAGCGGGCCAGCTGCGCTCATCCTGTGCTGGCACTCGCAGCCAGTATTCGAGCGTGGCCCGCGACTATGACGGCACCTATTCCGCCCAGCGCCAGGAGCTGGTCGAGGGGTGGGAAGGCTTCGCCGTGCTGCAGGATGAGTTTGTGGCCAACTGGTCGCGCCCTGTTTTTCGGGATTGGCTGCGAGCCGAAATCCTGCGCAGCAAAGACCCGCTCGAGTTGCCTCCCGAGCTGGATATGAAAACCCTGTTCGATGCCATCTATCTGGCCCCTGTCATGCCCTGGATTGACCCGGAGCGCGAGGCCAACGGCTGGAAAGCTTTGATTCGTGGTAGTGCTGGCACGGTGACTGAGTGGATCCGGGCTCGCAACAGGAACCCTGACGAGGTGCGGGACCAGCGTCTTTCCGAACTGGAATGGGAAAAGCAAAACAACGTCATCACCGATTCCAACCCAGCCAATGATCCAGGAGCACAACCCAGTGAAAAAGCACCACCTGACGGCGGCGGTCCAGACCGCGCTGATGCCAGCGCGAGCGGAGGCCGCCAGCGACCAACCCGCCGCCGATAACCAGAGCCCCCGCAGCTGGTACACCATCAGCGCCTTGGCCGGCTCAGAGCCCACTGTCGAGATCTACATCTATGACGTGATCGGCTACTGGGGTGTGTCGGCTCAACAATTCATCTCGGACTGCAAGGCCGCCGGGGTGTTTAGTGCCAAGCAAATCAATCTGCACATTCACAGCCCCGGCGGTGATGTGATGGACGGGTTTGCCATCTACAACACCCTGGCCCGCCTCACCTGCAAGATCGACATCTGGAACGATGGCCTGGCGGCCAGTATGGCCTCGGTCATTCTCTGCCTGCCCAATGCCACCGTGCATATGCCGAGCAATGCCTGGGTGATGATCCACAAGCCGTGGTCTGGCGCAGTCGGCAATGCGGACGACTTGCGAGATCTGGCCGATTGGCTGGATCGCAACGAGGCGCTGCTGCTCAACGCCTACGAGAGGAAAACCGGCAAGCCCCGCGAGGAGCTGGCCGCGCTACTGTCGGCAGATACCTGGCTCGATGGCCTGCAGGCCAAAGAGATGGGGTTTGTCGATGTCCTGGAAGAGCCGATCTCGGCTGCCGCCTACGTGAACGAGAACAAGATGAAAGACTTTAACAACATTCCTACCCAGGCCCGAACCCTGTTCGGCGCCAAAGCGAACGCTGGCACAGCTGCTCCTGTACCGGCCAATCCCACCACGACCGCCGTTTTGCCTGGCCAACCCCAGCAGCCCGCTGGTGATGATGCTGTCGCTGCCTTCAAGCGACAGGAGCAGGCTCGCCGCAATGACATTCAGGATCTGTTTGCGCTGACCGGCGGCCGCTTCCCTGAGCTGATGGCCGAGTGCCTGGATGATATGGATGTTTCCGCCGCCGCTGCGAAAGAGAAAATCAAGGCAGCGCTGGGCACCGGCGCCAGTGAAACCGGCCCGCTGGGTTCCACCGTGCATATCCACGCTGGCAACGGCAACCTGATCGGCGACTCTGTTCGCGCCTCCCTGATGGCTCGCTGTGGTCATGCAGAGAAAGAGCGTGACAACCGCTATGACGGTTTCAGCTTGCGCGAGCTGGCGCGGGCATCACTGGAAGGTCGCGGGGTATCCACCTCCGGCATGAGCCCGATGAACTATGTCGGCATGGCCTTCACCCACACCAGTTCCGACTTTGGCAAGATCCTGATGGATGTCTCCAACAAGTCAGTGCTGGAAGGTTGGGAATCCGCCAACGAGACCTTCGAGAAGTGGACGCGCAAGGGCACCTTGTCCGACTTCAAGGTAGCCCAGCGTGTCGGCTTGGGTGATATCGCCAGCCTGCGCAAAGTGCGTGAGGGTGCTGAGTACAAGCACATCACCCTGAACGACACCGGTGCCACCATCCAGCTGGCGACCTACGGCGAGCTGTTCTGCATCACCCGCCAGGCGATCATCAACGATGACCTCGACCTGCTGACCCGCATCCCGAAACTGATGGGGGCGGCGGCGCGTGGCACCATCGCAGATCTGGTCTATGCCGTGTTGACCCAGAACATCAAGATGCCGGACAACAAGGCGTTGTTCCACGCCGATCACCACAACCTGCTGAGCGGCGCAGACTCTGCCATGAGCATCAAGGCACTCTCTGCTGCCAAGGCGCTGATGCGCAGCCAGAAGGCGGCCGCAGAAGGTGGCAAGGGTCGCGCTCTCAACATCCGCCCGGGCTTTGTTCTGGTGCCGATTGAGCTGGAAGATACCGCGCTCCAGCTGATCAACAGCACCTCCGTCCCCGGTGCCGATGCCAACTCCGGCATCAGCAACCCGCTCAAGGGCTTCGCCGAGGTGATCGGTGAGCCGCGCCTCTCCGATAGCGATGTGGCCCAGTGGTTCCTGGCTGCGCAGGGTGGCGACACGGTTGAGGTTGCCTATCTGGACGGCATGGATGCGCCCTGGATTGAGCAGCAGGAAGGCTTCACCGTTGACGGCGTGACCACCAAGGTTCGCATCGATGCGGGGGTTTCTGCCCTCGACCATCGCGGCCTTGTCAAGGCTGCCGGGAAGTAATCGGAACGGCCCGCAACATGGCGGGCCATCTTTTGGCAAACAAACAGGAACAGCAACATGGCAAAGAATTTCGTTTGTACCGGCGCCCAGATGGCGTTTGTCGCCCCGGCCGGTGGTGTGGTTGCCGGCAAGCCTATCAAGATGGGCGCTCTGACCGTTGTCCCGCTGGAAAATGCCACCGCGGGCGCCGAGTTTACCGGCGCCCTGTCCGGTGTCTGGTCTCTCCCCTGCGACACCGCGCTGACCACGGTTGGCACGGCTGTCAAATGGGATGGCGCCAAGCTGGTCGCAGACACCACCAAGGACGCGGACGACTTCGGCAAGCTGGTCAGCAGCGGCGCCAGCGGTTACGCCGACGCGCTGATCGTCCAGTAATGGTGACCGGCTCCCGCTGGCAGCGGGCGGTCAGTCGCCTCAACGTGGCCGTTGATCAAGCCATGGGTATCGATGCCGTTGTCGCCGGTCAGCCGCTGACCGTGATCTATGACGAACAACCTGATGCATTTGCCCAGGTGGCGACAGTGCTGCGCGAGCTCGCGGTGAGCAGTCCGCCGCCAGGGGTGCGTTTCCGTAATGGTGACAAGGTAGAGGTGCCAAGCCTTGGCCTGGTGACCACTGTCAGAGACGTGCCATACATGCGGGCTGGCCAGTTGATCATCCCCATCAAGTGAGGAAGCCATGCCCATCAAGCAAGACTTGGACAAGGCGCTGGCGAACCTGAATCTGCTGCCGACCAAGCTGGTGCCGAAGGCGAGCGCTCAGGCGGTCAACCGGGTGGCGACTGGCGCGTCCAGTCGGGCTATCCGGCTGACCGCCAAGGATAGCCGGGTGCTGGTGCCCGCCAAGCTGCTGCGCCCCCGGGTGAAGATCTTCAAAGCCTCGCAGCAGAAGCCCTCGGCCACCATCCGGGTGCGCCGCCGCCCTATCCCCATGATCCGGCTTGGCCCTGCCCAGCAGCGGCTCACTCGGCGCGGTGGTCGTTACCAGGCGGGCGATATGCAAGCCGGTCGCCATCGGGTGGCTGGCGGCTTTGTGGCTGATGGCAGCCAGGGGTTTGGTGAGTACCGCCGAGGCGGTGGCTATGCGGCCACCAAGCTCAAAAGCTGGCAGATCTTGCGCCGGGTCGGCAAGGGGCGCCATGCCCTGGAGGTGATGCGGATCCCGCTGGTGACGCCGATCACCGAGCACTACGAGCGCGAGGCCAAGGCGGGGATGGCCCGTGACATGCCCCGCGAAATGCAGCGGGCGCTGGCGCGTCAGCTTCAATTGGCATTCAAATGAGGGTAAGATCCCGATCTTCACTCAAGGAGAGATCATGATCATCCTGAAAATCGTGGTAGCCCTGCTGATGCTGGCGTTGATCGCCATCGGCACCTGGCAGGGCGGCTGGCTGGGGTTCGTCATCACAGTCGGCATGACCCTTATCCTCAATGGCATGTTCAACCGCTGGGATGCCAAACGGCAAACCACGTCAACCAAATAACCCGCTTCGGCGGGTTTTTTATTGGACTCATCATGACAATACGAACCGACATTCGAGAGGCCCTGGCCGCTCGGGTGAAAGACGCCGTGCCTAGTCTGTTGGATGCCATTCCTGGCCGCCCGGTGGCCGTGTCCGCCGAGGATCTGCCCCTGGCGTTCTGCTACTTCCTCGAAGGCGGCGAGGGGGAACATTCCCTGGATATGGAGGGCGAGCGGGCGCAGCTCATGGTGTCCCTCTACGTGGCAGAAACCAACCAGGCCGACGCCGATCTCGACGCGCTGGCCGACCAGCTCGCGGCCCTGCCCGGGGATGACCTGGACGGCCTGCTGCTGGCGGGGCTGGAGCCCGCCGGCTGGCAATACGGCGTGGACGAACTGGGCACCGGCCTGGCCTCGCTCACCCTCAACTTCAACGCAACCTGGAGTGATAACTGATGACAATCGAAGGAACCAAGCCGGTCAAGGGCGCGGGCACCCAGTTGTACATGGCCGCCGAAGTCGGCGAGGCCAAGCCCAACCCTGCCACCGAAGGCACCGTGATCCGCCTGGCGGACATCAAGGAGCTGACGCCGCCTGAAATGACCGCCGAAGAAGTCGAGGAATCCTACCTGGACTCTGACAGCCCGGAGTGGAAGGAGAAGGAGGCCGGCCAGATCGACCCGGGCCAGCTATCCCTGACCCTGGCCTGGAAGCCTGCCGACACTACCCAGCGCCTGCTGTGCAACCAGCTCGGCCAGGAGCGCCGCTGGTTCTTCATCAAGTACCCCAACGGCGCCTGGGATGGCTTCTACGGCTTTGTCAGCAGCGTGGGCAAGTCGGTGCAGGCGAAAGAGACCATCACCCGCTCGGTGAAAATCTCCCTCTCTGGCCGTCAGGCCCCGGCAGAAGTTGACTGGAACCCCAACGCATGACCGAGCCGCACATTGACAGCCGAACCATCAGCCTGGTCACCCCCGGCGGGTTGACCTCCGAGGTCACCGTCCGGGCGCTGACGGCCCTGCAACTGTTCGACTACCAGACCTATCTGGCGGACGTGGAGTGGCCTGCCCAGCCCCCGGAAGGGGATGACAAGGCCGCCCATAAATACACCCTGCAGGTGCAGAGGGTGGTCTATGAGCTGAACGCCACCATGGCCGCCTATGGTCTGCACTACCTGAACCCGGCGGACACCCTCGACGAGGCCCGCCAGCGGGTCATGAACAGCTACCCGCTGCCCGATCACATCATGCGCCTCGCGGTGGCGGTGAAGGCGCTGAGCGGCCTGGCCACCCCGGCGCCCTCGGCGGGGGAGCCCCAGGAGGATGACGGGACAACCAAAGAGCCCGCCGACCCAAAAAAAGCCTAGCGGCCGAAAAGGCGTTCATCCTGAGCCTGGCCCGCCAGTTTGGCCGAGCAGACTGGCGGCGCTGGCTGAGTGAGTTTTCCGCCGCTGAATACCTCGACTGGGTGAAGGATTTTTCGGAGCACCCGACCGATTACCGGATCCGCCAATACGAAACCGGCCAGATCTGCGCCCTCCTGCTGAATGTCCACCTCAAGGCCGAGCACTGGGTCAGTCCCTCAGAATTTTTCTATAACCGCCCCGAACCCGTGGTGGTTGAACAAAGTGACGAGGAGATCGCCAACTTGGCCGCCTTTATCCCGGGAGTAGAGAGAACCTATGTCATCGACCCAGATTGCTGACCTTCGGGTGCTCCTCAGCGCGGATCTCTCGTCCTTGCCTGCCGATGTCCGCTCCGCAGCGAACGTGCTGAAAAGCTATGCTGCCGACGCCAAGAGTGCCGAAGACTCGACATTCAATTTTGGCCGCTCGTTCGGGGAAACCGCCGATCTGCTCTCGCAGAAGTCCCAGGCCATCATCGGTGGTTTCAGCCTGATGCAGGGAGCCGTGCTCGGCGTGGTGGGCGCGGCGGTCGGCATGGCCTCGGCGGTCAGTTCGTTGGCCCAGCAGGGACGCGAACTGGAGCAGATGTCCAACAAGGCGGGGGTGACCGTCGAACGGATGCAGGAGCTGGCCTACGCCACCGAGCAATACAATGTCAGCGGCGATCAGTTGGCTGACATGCTCAAGGACGTGCAGGACAAGTTGGGCGACTTCTCGGCCACCGGCGGTGGCGAGTTTGCCGACTGGATGACCAACATCGCCCCCAAGGTGGGGCTGACCATCGAAAAACTGCAGCAGATGAGCGGCCCCGATGCCCTTATCGCGATGCAGGATGCGATGGACAAGACCAACGTTTCCGCCGCCGAGCAGGTGTTTTACCTAGAGTCCATCGCTAACGATGTCTCCACCCTGCAACCCCTGCTGCGCAATAACGGCGCCGAACTTCAACGCCTGACCGGGCACTATCGGAATCTCAACGCTGCGCTCTCCGAGACCGATATCAGTCAGCTAAAGGAGATGGATCAGCAGCTCCACGATGTGGGCCTGAAACTGCAAGGGTCGTTTGCCAAAGCGGTACTGGGGGCCTCGGAGCAGATCGACTGGCTGACCGACAAGGTGAGTTACGCGGTGGGCTACTGGGGGACGCTGTTCGACAGCTGGGCCGACAACCCCCGCACCATCGACGGCATGAGCCGTCGCCTCGGGAACCTGCGTGAAGAACTCAAGGATCTGGATGACCAGATCAAAGAGACGTCGGAGCAAAAGGCATTCGGCGGCGTCGGCCTGCTTGACGCCATTTTGGGCGACACGGCGGGCCGCGCTGCCCTGCCGGAGCTCCAGCAACGCCGCGCCGAGATTGAGGCCGAGATAGACCGGATTCAGGAAGCGTATGGCAAGAAGCGCTTCGGGATTGGTGAGCAACCGGAGTACCAGCCCCCCGAGCCGGTCAGCTCCCGCGTCATCAGCACTGACAACCGCAAGGATCTGGAGCAGGGGGAAAAGCGCCTCAGTGCCCTGGACATGCAATTCGCCAGCGAGCTGGACAAGCTGCGCCTCTCCCATGAGGAGCGCCTGGCAGAAATCGACAGCCTGCAGGTCAGCGAGGCCGAACTGCGGCGCCGCGGCTATGAGAGCCTGAGTGAGCTGCGAGAGGAGTACCGCCAGAAGGAGGCGGATCACTTCGCCGAGCAGCAAGCTGACTACATGGCCAAGCGCGAAGAGGCGATGGCCAAGGAGCTGGAGGCGGATCAGCGCAAGCAGGATCAGCTTGCCGAGCAGGAGCGCCAGCGCGTTGAAAGGCAGAAAGCCGCCCAGCAACAAGCTGCCCGCGACATGCTCAATTTCACCAGCCAGACCCTCAGTCTCACCACTGACATGCTCCAGCAGTCGGGCAAAGAGCAGACCTTCATCATGAAGGCACTGCTGGCTGCTCAGAAGCTGCTGGCAATACCGTCGATCCTGGTGGCCGGTGAGCAAGCAGAGGCCGGGGCGGCGGCGTTTGCCGCGATGACCGGCGGCCTGCTCGCCGCTGAGTCTGCCCGCGCAATGCTCAAGGCGCAGACCATGATATCGGTCGGCATCGTCGCCGGGACGGCCATTGCAGGCATGGCCCATGACGGCATCGACACTATTCCCCGGGAGGGAACCTGGCTGCTCAATACCGGCGAGCGGGTTTACACCAACAAATCAGCCCAGCGTATCGATCAGATGTATGACCAGTTGATGAGTGGGGGAGGTGTGGCGGCCAGCGGCGGCGCGGTGTTTGAACAGCACCTGCATTTCAGTGCCGACATGACCGACGACGACCGCAATCAGGTGATCACGGCGGCGTCCCGGCAGGGTTACCAAATGTTTCTCGATGACCTGGCCAGCTATGGCCAGGGTCGCCGAATGCTGGGGGTATGACGATGGAAATCTATGACTGGCCTGCTGAGTTTCGGGTGCGGGAAAACACCCTCGACCTGGAAACCATGGGGCGGGTATTTGAATCGCCGTTTGACGGCTCCGAGCAAACGGTCGCCACCCCGGGCAGCAAGTGGCTGATGGAGCTGACCATGGGCAAGATGGAGCCCGCAGTTGCCCGTCGCCTGGAAGCCTTCATCGCCAAGCTGGATGGCAAAACCAACCGGGTCAGGTTGTGGGACTTCGCTCACCCCAAACAGCCGGTACATGGTGCTCCTATCGTCAGTGAGGCGCTGAACATGCGCACAGCGATGACGAGCAGAGGGTGGAAGCCCTCTACCTTAGTGCTGCGGGACGGCGACTGGCTACAGGTGGGCGATGAACTCAAGCGGGTCACGGCAGATGTTTGGTCAGATCAGTCTGGCGCGGCCCGGATCGCGTTTTCCCCCATGCTGCGCAAGAGTCACCCCAGCGGCACCCCCCTGGTGGTCGAGCGTCCCATGGGGGTGTTTCGCCTCGATGGCGGCGGCAAATCTCGTCGCCCGTCTGGCCTTCGCCGTGATCTCGGCACCCTCAAGTTCAAGGAGAGTTTCTATCCATGATCACCGGCCTTGATCCTGATGTGATCGCCGCCCTCAATCAGCCAAACGTGACAGCGCTCTATGCCCTCAAGCTGGACTTGGTGAGCGGTATGAGCCGCCTTCACTCGGGCTTGGGGGAGCTGGTGCTGGGTGGTGAGGTGTATTACGGGGTAGGTGCCCTGGGGGCGGTCAGCCCCCAGAAAGAGCAGATCTCCACCTCGCCAACCAAGCTGAGCGTCACCCTGACGGGGTTGGACAACGCCCTGTTGGCCGAGGTGATGAGGGAGCGCATCGTTGACCGAATGGCGTGGCTTTATCTGGTCGTGCTTGGCCCTGATGGCACCCCCCTCAATGCCTGTTTGCAGTTTAGCGGCAAGATAGCGCAAACCCCCATCAAGGCAGGGCGAACCAACACCATCCAGCTCACCATCTCGAACAAGTTTGAGGACTGGCAGAAGGGCCTCAACTTGCGCAACACCGACGAAAGCCACCGCCGCATTCACCCGAATGATCGCTTCTTCCGCTATCAGAACCAGATGGCTGACCGATCCATCTACTGGGGTTCCAAGAAAGATGCCCCGAGTTTCAACTATGAGGACTGACCGCCATGCGCCACCCAGATTGGCAAATCCGCATCATCACCACCATTCAGGCCGCCACCGAGCGGCCTTTTTGTTGGGGTGAAAATGATTGCTGTCTGTTTGTCGCTGACGTGTGTCTTGCCGCTTGCGACAAGGATCCCGCAGCCCAGTACCGGGGGCGCTACACCACCGAGATCGGCGCCAAGCGGGTGCTTGCCAAGACCCACGGCAGCATTGAGGCCGCCCTCGATGCGCTGTTTGTCCGTGTACCAATTGCCATGGCCCAGCGCGGCGATGCCCTGGTGTTTGATGGCCCAAACGGGTTGACCGCCGGGGTCATGTGGGCTGGCCAAGTCTGGGCCATGACCGAGCAAGGCGCCCGCCCCATCCCGGATCAAGTCCCCCTCATTGCCTGGAGAGTTGAATAATGCCCGCCGCTGCCGTCCCTCTTATCGCTGGTGCCGCTGCTGGCGCGGGCGCTTATGCTGCCGTGACGGCTGTCACGGTGGGCATGGCCCTTTCCATCGGCACAGCGGTGGCCACTGCCACCATGATGTTGACGACGAAAAAGCCGTCGCTCTCTGACTATCGCAGCGCGAGCGAGCGTAGCCAGGTGCTGCGTGCTGCCGCCAGCGACAAGACCTGTGTCTATGGCCGCGTGGTGTCCTCCGGTCTGCTGTCGTTCGCCGCCGAGCAGGCCGGCGAGCAGGATGAAGGGGAGTGGCTGCACCTGGCCCTGGTGATCGCCGGTCACAAGCTCTCCCGCGTTGGCGACATCTGGCTGGGTGACGATCTGATCGGCACCTTCTCCGATCTGGTCTCCTACGAACTCCATGCCGACCGCAAAACCTGCGACCCCTTCATGTTGGCCAAGTGTGCCGATTGGAAGGAAGACATGATTGGTCAGGGGATTACCTGGCTGCGCCTGTCACTCAAGTTCGACCCCCAGAAGTTCCCGGCGGGGCTCCCCAACATCAAGGTGGAGAAGTTCGGAAAGGAGGTGTGGGATCCCAGGGACAGCAAATGGAAGTGGAGTGATAACGTCGCCCTGGTCATCCTCGACTATTACCGCTCCTGGCTGAACGTGCCGGACGATGAGATCCGCATGAACGAGTTCATCGTGGCTGCCAACATCTGCGACGAGCTGGTGACGCGCCCGGATGGGACGCGGGAGCCCCGCTACACCGCCAACCTGGAATTCGATCTGGGGGAGCCCCGCGCCAAGGTGCTGGAGGCGCTGCACATGGCGTGTGCCGGCCAGCCGACTTACATAGGCGGCAAGCACGGCATCATCGCGGGGGCTTATTACGGGCCTGCCAGCGACGAGATCCGGGCGCACCAGATTATCGGGGATAGCGAGCTGCTGCCGGAGCCAGCCAGCAGTGAGAAAATCAACCAGGTGACCGGGACATTTGTTGACCCGATCACCTTCAAGAAGACCGACTTCCCGGCGGTGATTGTCAACGAATGGGTGGAAGAGGACGGCGGCCTTGCCCTGCTGGAAGACCTCGACCTGCGCTGTGTGACCAGCGAATACCAGGCCCAGCGTCTGGCGAATATCATGCTGCGTCAGCGCCGCTCCGCCCGCACAGTGACATGCCCGATCAACCTCTCTGGCTGGCGCTATCGCCCCGGCAGCTCGATCCGACTCTACATCCCGGCTCTGGGCATCAATGGCCCCGAGTTTCGTGTGGTAGATTGGTCGTTCTCGCTGACCAGTGGGGTCGAGCTCACATTGCGAGAAGAGAGCCCGCTGTTTTGGTCGGACGCCATTGGCAAGCCCATGGAGCGCCCGGAAATCACCGAGCTACCCTCGGGCGGCGTCGCCATGCCCGATCAGCTGCGCTATGAAGTGGAGCAAGTCGGTGAGGTGATCCAGGGGGTGCTGTCCTGGCGCAACGTGGGCACCATCGCCTACAACCAGGTGATCATCCAGCGCCTCGACCCTGGCCAGCCACCGCACGTCGTGCTGACGGCCCAGGTGCCCGGGCAGTCGTGCCGGGTGAATGGCCTGGCCGCCGGCAACTATGTGGGCCAGGTGCGGGCGATTGCCATGACCGGCGCCCCATCGCCGGTGGCGTCGGTGTCCTTCACCATCGCCGTGCCGGCCATCCCCGTGGGGGTGGAGGTCGAGGCGGGCAACTGGTCGCTGGCGTTCCGTCCGGTGTTCACCGGCGGCCAGTCCTACGGCACCCTGTGCGAATGGTGGTGGAGCAAGGTGCAACTGCCCCTGGCCGAGGTGCAGGCCAAGGCCACCCAGGCGGGCCTGGGCGCGTACATGACGTTCCAGGGCTTGCAGCCTGACACCACCTATTACGTGTGGCTGCGTGCCGTCAACGCCTACGGCAAATCCGGCCTGTTCGCCGCCAGCGGGAAAACCACCTACGACGCATCCTCCATTCTGGATGTGCTGGACGGGGAGATCGGCGGCGAGCACCTGCGCGAGGAACTGCGCAAGCCCATCGAGCAGATCAAGGACATCGTTGACCAGGCGATCCCTGACATCGTGGGGCAGCTGGAGCAAGTCGAACGGGAGTTTACCGACCTGAGCGAGACGGTCGCGCCGATTGCCGAGCGAGTGCCGGTGATCGATCGGGAGCTGACCGGCCTGGGTGATGCCCTGTCGGCCCTCGATGAGCGGTCAAAGCAGACCGAAAACCTGCTGCGCGATGAGCAGAATCACCTGGGCCAGATGGGCATCGATACCGTCCTGCAGCAAGACAAGCTGCACGGCAAGATTGATCGGGTGCAGAGCGAGATGGGCGATCTGCGCGATGCCATTTTCACGGTCAACCCCGAAAACGGCCAGATCGAAATGGATGCGGTGCGGGCGCTGCGCGACGAGACCAAGGCCAGCTTTACCGAAGTCAACCAGACGCTCGATGCCGTCACCGGCACCCTGGCCGCCAAGGCCGATCATGCCGTGGTGGATGCCCAGGGGGAGCGCCTGACCGAGGCCGAGCAGGTACTGGACGGCATCAATGCCAAGCTGACCCAGACCGTCACCAAATCGGAGTTCACCAGCGAACAGCAGCGCCTGACCGAGGTCAGCAGCTCCCTGGATGCCGCCCTGGGGCAGATCCAGCAGAAGGCCGCCCAGTCCACCGTGACCGAGCAGGGCGAACGGCTCGCGGCGGCAGAGCAACGGATCACCGTCAACAGCGATGCCCAGTCGGCCCTGGCCGAGCGCGTATCCGGCCTCAAGGCCGAGCTGGAGGTAGATGACCAGACCCTGCTCGCCAACATCACCGAAGTGGCGCGGGTCAGCGTCGAGGCTGACCAGGTGCTGGCCCAACGGGTCAGCGGGGTGGAGATCAGGACGGACACCGCCGAGGGCAAGATCCGGGCGCTGGAGCAGATTGTCGAGAGTGACGGCGGGATCACCGCTGGCCGCTTTGACGAGATCACCGCCACCCTGGATCTGACGGCCAAGGCTGCTGACCAAGCCGCCGAGGCCGCCATCGCCAACGCCCTCGCGGGCGATAAGGGGGAGCAGCGTCACCGCCAGGCCGAGGCATCCATTCGCCGTGACCAGCAGGTGCAGCTTGATCTTCATCAGGCTCTGGCGAGCGAGGTCACCGATCTCACCGCCAAGTTTGAGGGGGAGCAGGCTGACACCGCCGCACGGCTGACTGTGGTGCGGGAGGTGATCGCCGGGGTGGAGCAGTCCACCGCCCGGGAGATCAGCCAGCTCAAGACCGACTACCAGGCGGCAGACAGCAAGACCGCCGCCGCCCTGGAGGAAAGCAACCGCACCCTGAGCGCCGCCGACCAGGCCATGGCCGAGCGGGTCACGCAACTGCAGGCCACCCTGGAGGGGGATGATCAGACGCTCAACGCCGCTATCCTGGAAACCCAGCGCACCCTGGCGCAGGGGGATCAGGCGCTCGCCGAGCAAATCGGCCAGCTCAAGACAGCCAGCGGCGATCAAGCCGCCCAGCTCACCAGCCTGGGCAAGGTGGTCACCGATGGTCAGCAGGCCACCGGCGAGGCCCTGCAACAGCTCACCACCAAGACCGACAAGACCCAATCCGATGTGGGCACCTTGTCTGAGGCCGTGGCAGAGCAGGGCAAGGCGCTGGCCGCTCGCCAGGATGACCTGTCAGCAGAAGTCGATCTGACCGCCCTGGCCAGCATCGGCAACACCTTGGCAGATGATCAGGACGAGGACCGGGCTCGCAAGGCCCGCGCCACGATCACTCGTCGTCAGGATACCCAGGCAGACGAACACCAGGCGCTGGCCCGCGAGGTGACCCAGTTCCGGGCCGAGTTTGAGGGGGAGCAGGCGGCAACGTCCGCCGCGCTCACCGGGGTGAGGGAGGTGATCGCCGGGGTGGAGCAGTCCACCGCCCGGGAGATCAGCCAGCTCAAGGCCGATTACCAAGCGGCAGACAGCAAGACCGCCGCCGCCTTGGAGGAAAGCAACCGCACCCTGAGCGCCGCCGATCAGGCCATGGCCGAACGGGTAACCCAACTGCAGGCCACCCTGGAAGGGGATGATCAGACGCTCAACGCCGCTATCCTGGAAACCCAGCGCACCCAGGCGCAGGGGGATCAGGCGCTGGCCGAGCAGCTGACCCAACTCGCCGCCAAGGTGGAGACGGGTGACAAGGCGCTCGATGCGGCCATCAAGCAGACCCAGCAAGCCCAGGTGACTGGCGACAGCGCCCTGGCCGAGCAGCTGACCCAGCTGCAAGGTCAGGTGGTAGCGGGCGACAAGGTGCTCGATGCCGCCATCAAGCAAGCCCAGCAGGCCCAGGTGTCCGGTGACAGCGCCCTGGCCGAGCAACTGACCCAGTTGCAGGCCAAGGTGGTGGCCGATGACAAGGTGCTCGATGCGGCCATCAAGCAGAACCAGCAGGCCCAGGTGACGGGTGACAGCGCCCTGGCCACCCGCATGGATCAACTGCAAGCCACCCTGGAAGGCGACGACCAGACGCTCAACGCGGCTATCCTGGAAACCCAGCGCACCCAGGCGGCGGGTGACAAGGTGCTGGCTGACCAGATGACCCAGTTGCAGGCCAAGGTGACGAATGGCGACACTGCCCTCAATGCCGCCATCCAGCAGACCCAGCAGGCCCAGGTGGCGGGCGACAAAGCCAACGCCGAGGCCATCACCAAGGTGCAGGCCAACCTCAACAACACCAACGCCGCAGTCCAAAGCGGCGCCACCGCGACGGCCAACCTGCGCGGGGAGGTAGAGGCGGGCTGGTACACCAAGGCCAAGATCAACGGCGAGGGCGGCGGCTTTGGGTTGTCCGTCAAACTGAACGTGGACGGCACCACGCTGACCTCCTTTGTCGTCGATACCGATGTGTTTGCCGTGATGTCGCGGGCAGCGGGCGCCGCCAGCAAACGCCACCCGTTCATCATTAAAAATGGCACTGTGTTCATGAACCACGCCATGATGGACACGGCAGAGATCGGCAACGTGATCGCCAAGTACATCAAGGTCACCGACCTGTTGGCTGCCACCATCGTGAACAGCGACTTCAAGGGCGGGAATGCCGGCTTTGGTCGGGGTGGTCCCTATAGTGGCTGGGGCGAGTGGTGGCACACCATCATCTACGCCGATGGCACCATCCGCACCAACAAGCTCTATGCGGCTGCCGGCTCGTTTACCGGCGAGGTGAATGCCAACAGCGGCACGTTCAACAACGTGGTGATGCGGGAGAACTGCCAGATCCTGGGAAAACTGAGCGTTAACCAGATTGAAGGCGATGTGACGCGGGTCTATGCCCTGGAGTCCTACGTCGCCAGCGATCGGATCTCGTTTACCATCCCGGCGTTTTCCCGCACCCGAAACTTGGTGATCTCGGGCATAGAAATTTATGCTCGAGGTAGTACCCAGGGAGGGGGCGGAGACCATGCTGACAAGGAGATCACAAACTCAGCATCTTGCTCAATCACTGTTAATGGCTCTACCACCTCGGATTCGGTGTCTGCAACCGGGTCAGGTAATTTCACAAGTACCGTTTGTGGCCGAACGGTGGCGATCCCACCCAACCAGATCACCTCCGTTACCATCGCGTTCACGGGCGGTTATCGAGTGCGCGGCTCGGTCGCCATGGTGTTCACTCAGTAATAGGCGGCAAATCGCTACCACAACAACCCGGCCCTGTGCCGGGTTTTCTTTTCAAGGAACTTTGCAATGGCAGGACTTTGGCAGCGCACCGGCAACGTGACGGTGACGAATGGCAGCAAGACCATCACCGGCTTTGGCACCAAGTGGAAAACCGGCACCCTCCCGATCCAGAAGGGGCACACCTTCTATGGCCCGGACAACGCGGCCTATGAGGTCGATACCGTGGTCAGCGACACCGAGATCCTATTGGTGGATACCTATCGCGGCGGCACCATGGCCAATCAGCCGTACCGGATCGACATCACCCGCACCTCGACCATCAGCCAGTTTGCCGCCGATCTGGCCTCCCTGGTGGCCAAGTATCGCACCTGGTTTGACGGCATGATGACCTGGCTGACCGGTTCGGGGGATGTCGCCATACTCAACCCGGACACCGGCGCCAACGTCACCATCCCCAGTTGGAAGAAGGTGGCCAGCGAGGGGGAGGGGCAGGCCACCCGTGCCAAAGCGGAGGCGGACAAGGCCGCCGCTTCTGCCGCTGCTGCCGCCGCGGCGGTGCTGGCGGCGCGGCTGCCGACCCCGGATGTGTCGATCCCATTCACGACGGACGGGCGCATGACGCACGGCAAAGGGGCTCCCGTGCTGGTCGGCACGACTCCCGTTGCCCAGCTTGTCACCTATGAGCGCCTGGGTTCGCAGACCATGATCGACAAGTCGGGCCGACTGGTGACAGTACCCGCCGGTGAGATGGCCATCGAGCAGCAGGGGCTGGCCATTTTCGATCAGTCGGTGAATCTGGCGGCCCCCAGCATTAACTGGCCAGCCTCCGCCCTCGCCGCCGCTGCGTGGACCCATGGTGCGGTGGATGCAGCGGGGTGGATCACCGTGAGCGGTGCTGGTGACCCTTCCAAGTCGGAAGGTTCATATAGGGATTTTTCAGTACCGACGACTGGCACTCCGCACACGTTTAGCCTCGATATTCTGAAAACGGTAGGGCTGAACGTCACATTAAGAACGTTCGGGCACGAGTCAAGTGGCGTCGATGTGACAATCACAGAGGCTGCGGTAAGTGGACCCAGCGCTGCTGAGGTTGTCGATATGGGCGCATTCTGGCGGGTTGAACTGACGCGGACATTTACGAACACCACCAGGATGTTTCGAATCTACCCCTTCGGTTCGAATGTTGGCTCAACGGGTTCTATGACCTATCGCCGTGTTCAGCTAGAAGCGAAACCTTTCGCCACGCCCTATATCGAGAATGCCACATCAGCACAGACAACTCGCCCTGCGACAACGAGATGTGACATTCCGTGGCCGGGGAACATGCACCCGCTGACGGATTGGCAGGAACTGACTATCGCAGTTGAGTTCGATACGGTTGGGCTCCCCGTTTCCCCCTCATCACATAGCATTTTTTATAGCGGCGGCGGCGGGGTTGGTAACTTCATGCAACGGATTGATGCGCCGGGAACGTGGAGAGCTTTCCGTGGCCCTGGTGTCGCCCATTCATTTCCTGTATTGCCGCGCCGCAGATACCGCGTGTGCTACCGCATTAACCGCAATGTGTGTGATCTATTCGTAGACGGTGCGAAGGTCGGCTCTACGATAACAGCATCCCCAAACGCCCCAGGAATGCCCGTTCTGCTGCGACTCGGTTACGCCATAACCCCAGACAGCTGCCTCAACGGCCACCTGCGCAACATCAATATCTGGAACTCATCACTCACAGACATTCAGTGTCAGGCGGCCTCATCATGACCCGCCACTACTGCACGGGGCTTGGCCCCGTTTCACCCGGCACCAATAGCTGCTGCCAGCAGCACGACCACGACTATGGCGCCAGAGGCGCGGTATCCCGTGCCGAGGCTGACAGGCGCTTGCGCCACTGCATGATTGCCCAGGGCAAGCCGGTGATGGCCTGGCTGTTCTGGGTCGCCTGCCGCGCTGGCGGCTGGTATTTCTGGAAGGACAAGACCCATGGAACTGATTGACCTTTACCTCAAGGCCGGCAGCAAGTCGGCCATGACCACCGCGCTCAAGGCCGCCGGCTTTAGCCAGGATCCCGACAGTGGGGCCCTATATCACCCTGACGCCGCGCTCGATGTGATCGGCACCATCTACCAGCCCACCGGCGAAACCACCCTGGTCGATGGCCAGGAGGTGCCCGTCACCGCCCCGGTGTCTGGCTACCATGTCAACGTGCGCACCACCTCTGACGAGCTGGCAGCAGCCCTGGGTGCCCTGCGTACCTACCCGGTGACGCCCGTGCGGGTGTGGGCCTGATGTGATCTGCCCCGGCCCCGTGCCGGGGCTCTGAGGCTCGAATCGCGATCTGGAACTATGGGCGCCACAACAATCGCCATGATTACCCCCAGAAGTGATGCTCCAGTTTGGGGCCATCTTGGGGCCAAAAAATGCAGGAATGATGTGTTTGGGGCTAAAATGGGGCCACAAAAAGAGCTGGGGAAAGCCAAGATTAGCTGCTGATAACTAATTGTAAGCTTCTGAATTTGCCAGCTTTATGTGGCTCTTTGTAGCTCATGCTGGCTCGCCCGCGGCTTCAATGGTTCATCGTGTAAATAAATTGAGCCATTGGCTAATTCTCTTCCTTTTCAGCAGTTTAATGTCGTGACATTAACAGACTGATGTCGTGGTGGGGCCGGGTCGACGGGCCGTCAACCCGGTTCCAAAAAACCCGTCGATTGTAAACCAATGGGGAGGGGGCGGCAAAGCCGGGGAGCGGGGAGCCAGGGGGCTGGCGAGCGGCCGAGAGGCGGCAGCGGACAGGAGCGTGCGGGGCCCTGTCTTAAGATTTCCTTAAGCCTGGCCCGATAGGATTCGTGCGGATGAGACGGCCGGCGGGTGGCGCTCAGCGTGGCAGCCGGCGCTCCTTGGCCGGATCCTGTCCCGAGTAGTAGAGCACCCGCTGCACGTACTCCTGGGTCTCCCGATAGGGGGGCACGCCGCCGTGGCGCAGGACGGCCTGCTCCCCGGCGTTGTAGGCGGCGCTGATCCTCACCCAGTCGGGGCCAAACTGCTTCTCCAGCCACTTCAGGTAGATCATGGCGCCACGGATGTTCTGCCGGGCGTCGAACGGCCGGGTCACGCCGAAACGGGCCTGGGTTTCGGGGATGAGCTGCATGACGCCCTGCGCCTGCTTGGGGGAGACGGCGGCGCTGTTCAGATTGGACTCGGCGATGGCGATGGCCAGCGCCAGCTGGGGGTTGACTCTGTGGCGCTTGGCCGCCTGGCGGATCATGCTGGCCAGCTGCTGCTTGCTCGTGGATTGCCGGGCCAGGTAGCTGTCCTGATCGAAGGGGGTGCTGGGCCGCACCCAGGGGGCGCCGCCTCCGCTGCCACCGACGCCACAGGTACCCAGGGGGGCGTTGCCGACCCGCTCGTTGTAGTAGCGGGCGGCCTGCTGATTGCCGAGGCGCATGGCCATGGCGAGGTAGGCGTTCGCGTGGCGCGCGTTGCGTATCCCCTGGGGGCCGCGAGCCAGCAGGCGACCGATGCGGTAATAGGCTTCCGGGTTGCCCAGGCTGGCGGCGGTGCAGTAGTGGGCGATGGCCTGCCTCGGGTTGCCGCGCTCCATGGCGGCGCCCTGGCGCAGGGCGCTCATCGCCTTGGGGGCCTGGCGAAATGCATCGGCATGGGCCGATGCCGTGGTCAACAGCAGGAGCAGCCCCCAGCCCCAGGCGCAGAGTCTCTGCATGATGGTTACCTCGTTGGCTTGTCCGGAAGATATAGGTTCTCCACGGGGTGGCTGCCAGCCAGACGATGGAACATGTGGTTATGTGTCAGGTCATCAGAGACGAAAACGGTATGGAACTTTTAGGCGGGAGAAGATCCTGCTGGTGGTGACGACCTGAGGTGCGGGCAGGGCCGCGCTGTTGTGCTGCCCCTCTTAGTTGATGCGATTGTTAGTTGTCGGGTGATAGACGGCGATCATCATGATGTAATACCTTGTATTTGTGCGGGTTCTGGCGCTCAGTCCACCTTCTTCATGATGTGCGCAACAGGATCCCTTGGATTATTTTCTTTGTCGGGAAGCTCATATGGGTGATTCAGTCGATGTGTCAGTCGTAGTACCAGCCAAGGATGAACGGGACAATCTGGCTCCCCTCATCGGGGAGATAGATGCGGCCCTGGGCGGCAAGTACGACTACGAGTTGATCTACGTGGACGACGGCAGCGAGGACGACAGCTTTGCCGTCCTGTGCGAGCTGAAGGCGCGCTTCGCCAGCCTGAGGGTCGTGCGCCACGTGCGGGCCGTCGGCCAGAGCATGGCGGTGCTGAGCGGCGTGCGTCACGGTCGTGGCGACTGGCTGGTGGTGCTGGACGGCGACGGCCAGAACGATCCGGCCGACATTCCCGCCATGTTGGAAGAGGCCAAGCGCCGTTTCGCGTCGGACAAGAGCCAGGTCGGGCTCATCGGCCATCGCGTCAATCGGCGCGATGACTGGGTGAAGCGCCTCTCGTCCAAGCTGGCCAACGGCTTCCGCGATCTGCTGCTGCGGGACGGTATCCCGGATACCGGCTGCGGCCTCAAGGTGGTGCGCCGCGACTGGTATCTGCGCCTGCCCGGTTTCAACCATATGCACCGCTACATCCCGGCCCTGATCCAGGCCCAGGGTGGCCGCATGTCCCCCTGGCCGGTCAATCACAGACCCCGGCAGGCGGGCATCTCCAAGTACGGCGTCTGGAACCGGCTCTGGGTCGGGCTGGTGGACGTGGTCGGTGTCTGGTGGTTGCAGCGCCGATCCAAGGTGGTCGAGATCCGGGAGATGCTGGAGTGATGGACACCCTGCTTTCGTTGTCATCGGTCTGGCCGGACCGGGATGAGGTCGTCCCCCATGTCGGCTGGTTGAACCGGGGAGGGCGGCGATGATCGATGCCCTGCTTTCCATGGAGCTGACCTGGTTTGACTGGACGGGTCTGCACGTCACCGGCTGGAAGATCATCGGCTACACAGGGGCGCTGATGTTCGGCGGCCGCTGGCTGGTGCAGTTCGTCGCCTCCAAGCGCGCCGGCAAGCCGGTGATCCCGCGCATGTTCTGGTACATGAGCGTGCTCGGCAGCCTGATGACGCTCAGCTACTTCGTCTTCTCGCCCAAGCAGGACTCGGTCGGCGTGTTGCAGAACCTCTTCCCCACCTTCACCGCGCTCTACAGCCTCTATCTGGATATCCAGCACAGAGGCTGGAAGCGGGACAAGGTCGTCAACGACTATGAGGCTCGTCATGGTAAATGATCGTTACCTGCTCAATCAGAGCTCATTCGGCTGGTTGCTGCTGATCGCCCTGGTGGTGCTCGGCGCCGGCCTCGGCCTGCGGGATCCCTGGCCCGCCGATGAACCCCGTTTCGCCCTGATCGCCAAGGAGATGGTGGAGAGCGGCCAGTGGCTGTTCCCCATGCGCGGCGGCGAGATCTACCCGGACAAGCCCCCCATGTTTATGTGGGGCATCGCCATCGGCTATCTGCTGACCGGCTCCATCAAGGTGGCGTTCCTGCTGCCTTCCCTGCTGGCGGGTCTGCTGACCATCACGCTGGTGTGGGACATGGGCCGCCGCCTGTGGAGCCCCTCGGTCGGCTTCCTGGCCGGGCTGTTGCTGCTGTTTACCGTCCAGTTCACCCTGCAGGCCAAGACGGCGCAGATCGATGCGCTGGTCACCTTCTTCATCACCCTCGGCGTCTACGGCTTCGTCCGCTTCCTGCTCTGCGGTGGCGGTTGGCGCTGGTACTGGCTCGGCTGGTTCGCCGCCGGGCTCGGCATCATCACCAAGGGGGTGGGGCTGCTGGCCCTGCTGATCCTGATCCCGGCGATCTGGACCCACCGCGAGAAGATCCGGGCCGCCTCCAGGAGCGATTGGCTCAAGGGGCTGGCGGGACCGCTGTTCATGTTGCTGGCCATCGGCCTGTGGCTGGTGCCCATGTTGCTCGCGGTGGCCCAGAGCGGGGATCCCGTGCTGCAGGCCTATCGGGACAACATACTGCTGCGCCAGACGGTGACCCGCTATGCCAACGCCTGGCATCACGTCAAACCGTTCTGGTATTACCTCACCTCGGTGATCCCGCCGTTCTGGCTGCCGCTCTCCCTGCTGCTGCCCTGGCTGGTGGTGGCGTGGCGCAAGGCCATCCAGGGGCAGGACAAGCGCATCATACTGCTGCTCGGTTACCTGGTGCTGGTGATCGTCTTCTTCTCGGTGTCGCCGGGCAAGCGCGGCGTCTACGTCACGCCGGGCACGCCGGCGCTGGCCCTGCTGACGGCTCCCTTTGTCGCCGAGCTGTTGGCGCGGGTCTGGCCCGCGCGCCTGCTGGGCGGGCTCGGCTGGCTGCTGGGGATCATCTGTGTGGGCGGGGCGGGGGCGCTGGCATTCAGCGCCAAGCTGGCGAGCAAGCTGGGGGATCTGGGCCCGGCGCCCTGGCTGCCCCTGCTGGCGATGGGGGCGGCGCTGCTGCTCATCAACGCCCTGCTGCGCCGGGCGCCGCTCAGTGCCATCCTCTGCTCGCTGGCGGTGGGGTGGCTCATCTACTCCAGCTGGATCTGCGTGAAACTCAACGACATGCGCACCCCGGAGGGGGTGATGGCGCTGGCGGCGGAGCGGGTGCCTGCGGGGAACGAACTGCTGCTGGCCGGCTTCAAGGAGCAGCACCTGCTGTTCAGTCAACAGCCTCTGCGCCACTACTCCTACCAGATGCCGGACGGGGAGCAGTCCCGCGAGGCGGCGGCCTGGATAGCGGCCGCCCCCGGACGCTGGGTGCTGGGCGCCGCCGATCTGATGGCGGTCTGCTTCGACGCCGATCGCATGGAGAGCCTCGGCAACCGCCACCGCACCGACTGGATGCTGGCGGGGGTGGATGCCCTCAAGCCGGAGTGCCGCGGTCTCAGCCCACAGATAGCGCCCTTCAGCTATGCCCCCGGGCCCTGAGCCCGGACGGCAGGAGAGTAAGCCGGATAAACAGAGGGGCTGCCATTGGCAGCCCCTTTCTATTTGGATGATCCTGTGCGGTCAGATCCTGTAGTACTCCCTGTACCACTTCACAAAGCTCTCGACCCCTTCGGTCAACCCTACCTTGGGGCGATAGCCGGTCGCCTCGAACAGCGCCTCTGTGTCGGCCCAGGTGGCGAGCACGTCGCCGGGCTGCATCGGCAGCATGTTGCGGATCGCCCGTTTGCCGAGTGCCGTCTCGATGGCCTCCACGAAGTCCAGCAGCCGCACCGGGCTGCCGTTGCCGATGTTGTAGAGGCGATAGGGCGCCGGGCTGGCGTCGGTCTGCCCCCGCCAGTTCGAGTCGCCGACCGGCGGCCGATCCACGACCCGCACTATCCCCTCCACGATGTCGTCGACATGGGTGAAGTCCCGGCTGAGCTGGCCCTGGTTGTAGATGTCGATGGGCTCCCCCGCGAGGATGGCGCGCACGAACTTGAACAGCGCCATGTCGGGGCGACCCCAGGGGCCATAGACGGTGAAGAAGCGCAGGCCGGTGGTGGGCAGGCCGTAGAGGTGGGAGTAGGAGTGGGCCATCAGCTCGTTGGCCTTCTTGCTCGCCGCGTAGAGGGAGACGGGGTGATCCACCCCGTCCGAGGTCTTGAACGGCATCTGCTCGTTCAGGCCGTACACCGAGCTGGACGAGGCGTAGACCAGGTGCTTGACCCCGTGATGGCGGCACCCCTCCAGCACGGTAAGCGTGCCGGTGAGGTTGCTGTCGGCGTAGGCGAAGGGGTTGTCCAGGGAGTAGCGCACCCCGGCCTGGGCCCCCAGATGGATCACCCGGTCAAACTGCTCGCGGGCAAAGAGCGAGGCCATGGCCGCGCGGTCCGCGAGATCGGTGCGCTCGAAGCGAAAGCCGGGCAGAGGCGTGAGCAGGGCTAGGCGCGCCTCCTTCAGGCTCACCTCGTAGTAGTCGTTGAGGTTGTCGATGCCAACCACCTCGTGACCCTCGCCGCACAGCCGCTGCGCCAGGTGAAAGCCGATGAAACCGGCTGCGCCGGTGACGAGATACTTCATCGCGGCTGCCCCAGACCGTGCGCCTGTTCCAGGCTGTCGCCTCGGCCGATGGCGTAATAGGTGAAGCCGCGCTGGCGCAGGCGGGCCGGATCGTAGAGGTTGCGACCGTCGATGATGACGGCCTGCTTCAGGGTCTGCTGGATCAGCTCGAAGTCGGGGGCGCGGAACTGCTGCCACTCGGTGCAGATCAGCAGGGCATCGGCGCCCTTGAGGGCCGCCTCCTGGGTGCCGCACAGGGTCAGGTCGTCCCGCAGGCCATAGAGGTGTTGGGCCTCGCTCATGGCCTGGGGATCGAACGCCTGCACCTTGCCGCCGGCGGTCCAGATGGCCTCCATCAGCACCCGGCTCGGCGCCTCGCGCATGTCGTCGGTGTTGGGCTTGAAGGCGAGCCCCCAGATCGCGAAGGTGCGGCCGCTCAAGTCGGCGCCGAAGTGCTGGTGCAGCCGCTCGATGAGCTTGTGCTTCTGGCGATCGTTGACCTTCTCCACCGAGCGCAGCAGGGGCGCCTCGCAGCCGATCTCGCTCGCGGTGTGGATCAGCGCCTTCACGTCCTTCGGGAAGCAGGAGCCGCCGTAGCCGCAGCCCGGGTAGATGAAGTGGTAACCGATGCGCGGATCCGCGCCTATGCCCTTGCGCACCGCCTCGATATCGGCCCCCAGCTTCTCCGCCAGATTGGCCATCTCGTTCATGAAGGAGATCTTGGTGGCCAGCATGGCGTTGGCGGCGTACTTGGTCAGCTCGGCGCTGCGCTCATCCATCTGGATGATGCGATCGTGCTGGCGGTTGAAGGGGGCGTAGAGCTCCTCCAGCAGGGACATGGCATGGGCCGAGCCGGTGCCGATGATGATGCGATCCGGCCGCAGGCAGTCGGCCACCGCGGCCCCTTCCTTGAGAAACTCCGGGTTGGAGACCACCTCGAGCGGCAGTTCGACGCCGCGCTCGCGCAGTATGGCCTCGATGTGCCGGCGCACCTTGGTGGCGGTGCCGACCGGTACCGTGCTCTTGTTGATCACGACTTTGCCAGCCTGCATCAGGCGGCCTATGGTGCCGGCCACCGCCAGCACGTGCTGCAGATCGGCTGAGCCGTCCTCATCCGGCGGGGTGCCGACCGCGATGAAGATGAGCTCGGCGAAGCCCACCCCCTCGGCCACGTCCGTGGTGAAGTGCAGGCGACCGGCCTGGTGGTTGGCCTGCACCATGGGGGCCAGGCCGGGTTCGAAGATGGGGATGATGCCTTCTTTCAGCCGGCCGACCTTGGCGGCATCCACATCCACGCAGGTTACCTGGTGACCCATCTCGGCCAGTACGGCGGCCTGGACCAACCCCACATAACCTATCCCGAATACGGCGACTCTCATCTACTGTTGCTCCGCAGGCAATTGCAAGGCACTCATTCTAGAACGATTCGCTGCCGCGAGCAGCGGGAACCGTCCGCTTTTTCAGGCTGCTGTCAGTTTTCGGGGGAGCGTTATTTTGGTGCAAGGGTTGTAACGCCATGCTGACGCGCACCATTTTGGCGCATATCGTCGCGTACTTGTGATCCGGCTCACTGAAATCGGACACTGTGTCCATAACGAAGCCCCGGTACAAGGGGCTCGCGCCTCCACCAGGGGCATAGACACTCTTTCACTTCGCTATGGACATAGGTTATGGACAACAAACCCCGCTCGGTGCATCCGCTCTATGAGGATGTGCTCGCCCTGCTGACCGCGGCAGGCTTCGTCTCCCTCGGCATCTTCCTGTTTCACCAGGTCGGCCTGCTCACCGGCGGCACCGCCGGGCTGGCGCTGCTGTTGCAGCAGCTGACGGGGCTGAGCTTCGGCCTGCTGTTCTTCTGCATGAACCTGCCGTTCTATGTCTTGGCCTGGCTCAGAATGGGGCCGCGCTTCACCCTCAATACCTTTGCCGCCGTGGCCACTGTCTCCTTCATGACGGATCACCTCAACGCCGTGCTGCAAATCGGCAAGATCGAACCCGTCTATGCGGCGCTGATCGGCGGCACCCTGATCGGCATGGGGCTGCTCATCATGTTCCGCCACAAGGCGAGCCTGGGGGGCTTCAACATCCTGGCGCTCTTCATTCAGGACAGATGGGGTGTGCGGGCAGGCAAGCTGCAAATGGGGCTGGATTGCGCCATCGTGGTTGCCTCATTCTTCGTGGTCTCCCCCTGGCTGCTGGCGCTTTCCGTGGTGGCTGCCATCATCTGTAACCTGGTGTTGACACTCAATCACAAGCCGGGGCGCTACCAGATAGCCTGATGTGCCCAGGGAAGTTGCCCTGCAGGTCAGCCCAAGGCTGGATACCGCAAAAAAACAGAGCGCCTGATGGCGCTCTGTTGCTATCTGTCCCGGGGTGTCACACCACCATGGGGACGCCGCTCTCGGGGTGGTGGATCACCTGGGCGGGGTAGTCGTAGAGGCGCGCGATGAGCGCCGGAGTCAGCACCTCGCCTGCGCTGCCGTCAGCCATCAGCCTGCCCTGCTCCAGCATCACCAGCCTATCGGCGTAGCGGGCTGCCAGATTGAGGTCGTGCAACACCACCAGCACGGCGGTGTTGCGACCGGCCAGCGCCCGGGCCATGGTGAGCAGCTGGTGCTGGTACTTGAGGTCGAGGGCCGAGGTGGGTTCGTCGAGCAGCAGCAGCCGCGCCTGCTGCGGTTCGTCCGGGGCCTGCCAGATCTGGGCCAGCACCCGGGCGAACTGCACCCGCTGGCGCTCCCCGCCGGAGAGGCCGGGGTAGAGGCGGCCCGTCAGGTGATCCACCCCGGCGTGGGTCATGGCGGCGCGGACTATCTCGTCGCGCCGGCTGGCAGGCTCGCTGTGGGGCAGCCGGCCCATGGCCACCACCTCTTCGCACAGGAAGGGGAAGCTCAAGGAGGAGCTTTGCGGCAGCACGCCGACCCGGTGGGCCAGAGCGTTGTCGGCCCACCCCCTGCGGGTCTGGCCGAACAGGTGGATCTCCCCTTCATGTTCCAGCTCGCCGGTCAGGCACTTGAGCAGTGAGCTTTTGCCCGCCCCGTTGGGGCCGAGCAGGGCGGTCAGGCTGCCGGCATGCAGGTCGAGATCCAGGCTGTCCAGGATAAGCCGGTTGCCACGACTGAGGCGAAGACCCCGGCAACTGAGAAGGGGGGAGGGGTATCCGGGCAAGGTGGCGATCTCCTGTTACAGGGTTCGTCGGCTCTTGACCAAGAGCCAGATGAAGAAAGGGGCACCCAGCAGGGCGGTGATGATGCCGACCGGCAGCTCGGCCGGAGCGAGCAGGGTACGCGCCAGCATGTCGGCCCCCAGCAGCAGGCCAGCCCCCAGCAGGGCAGACAGCGGGAGCAGGCGGACATGGTTGGGACCGGCCAGCAGCCGTACCAGATGGGGAACCACCAGACCGACAAAGCCGATCATGCCGGCCACGGCCACCGCCACGCCGACACCAGCAGCGGTGAGCAGGATGAGGCGACGCTTCAGCGTCTGCACGTTCACCCCCAGATGCCGTGCCTCTCCCTCTCCCAGCAGCAGGGCGTTGAGGGGATTGGCATCGCGCATGAACAGCAGCAGCAAAGCGGCCAGGGTCAGCAGCGCCAGCGTCACATCGACCGGCTTGCCTGCCGCCAGGGAGCCCATCTGCCACAGACTCAGGTTGCGCAGCATCTGATCGTCCGCGAGATAGGTGAGCAGTCCGATGACGGCACCGGAGAGCGCCGTGATGGCCACCCCGGCCAGCAGCATCACGGTGACCGAGGTGCCCCCTTCCCGGGTACCCAGCAGATAGACGAGGGTGGTGGTGAGGGCTCCGCCGAGAAAGGCGAGCAGGGGCAGCAACCCCAGGCCGAGCAGGCTCTGCAGGTGCGAGCCCAGCGGAGCGAGCAGCACGATGGCCAGGGCCGCGCCGAGTGCCGCCCCGCCCGACACCCCTATGATGCCGGGGTCTGCCAGGGGGTTGCGAAACAGTCCCTGCATGACGGCGCCGCAGAGGCCGAGAATGCCCCCCACGGCGATGCAGAGCAGGGTTCGTGGCAGACGGATCTCCTGCACGATCAATAATTTGTGAGCCTCAATCCCGCTCTGTGGTCCGGCAAACAGGGCGCGCAGGCTCTCGCCAAGGGAGAGGGACATGGGGCCGGTCGCGAGGGACCCGACCAGCAGCAACGCCAGCGCGCAGCCGGTCAGGGCGAGCAGCCAGGGCAGAGGCAGGCGCATCAGGAACCCTGCTTGATCCACTGGGCGATCTGGTTCGCCTGTTGCAGGGAACGAAGGCTGAGGCCCCCTTGCAGGGCATGTCCGTCGATGGCGTGGATGGCCTTGTTCTTGCCTGCCGGGGTGGCTGACAGGGCGGGCACCTGGCTCAGGACGGCGTCGGGATCCTGATACTGCTGCCAGTCGCGGCCGCTCACCAACACCAGATCCGGTTGCAGCTCGATGAGGGATTCGGTGGAAACGGGCTTGTAGTCGTGGAGCCCAGCCACCGGATTGACGCCGCCCGCCAGGGTGACGAGGGCGCTGGCGGTGGTGTTGCCGCCAGCGATGCTGGTGGGCTGACCCTTGTGCAGCAGCAGGAAGGCGACCTTGAGGGGCTTGTTCTGCTTCGCCTGCGCCGCCAGGGTGTCGCTCTGGGCGGCAATTTGCTCCTTGAGCTTGCTCCCTGCCGTCTGGTCACCCAGGAGATGGGCCAGGGTGTCGATACGCTCGTTGAGGTTGGCCAGCGTAGGGGCTGTGGCCATGACCTCGACCTTGACGTTGGCACGGCGCAACTGATCAAGCGTGCTGTTCGGGCCCATCTCGTCGCTGCCGACCACCAGGGTCGGAGAGAGGCTCAGGATCCCTTCGGCGGCGAGGGCGCGGTGATAGCCGACCTTGGGCACGCCTCTGGGCTCCGGACTGCTGACATCGGTGGCGACCAGGCTCTGCTCGCCCCCCAGCGCCAGGATGAGTTCCGTGGTGGCCGGGCCTATGCTGACGATACGCTCCACCGCCATGACGGATGGGGAAGAGAGGGAAAGGGCACAGCCGAGCAGGCTGAATGCGAGGGCAAAACGACGGCCCATGCGAACCTCCGAAGGGTGAATGAAATAAGGTTGCCGCCGAGAATATCAAGTCGCCCACCAAAATGCACTGAGAATGAAAGCGATTATCAATTGCGTTACTTGGGGCGCTTTATTACAGTATCCGTCGCGACACCGAGCACCATCGCCAGATCATCCAGGGAGAACCGATGAGCATTGCACAACGCATTCACGCGCTGCTGGAGCAAGACCCCAGTGCCCACCCGTCCACTATCGCCACCGAGCTGGCCGTCAGCGAGTGGGAGGTGGTACGCCATCTGCCTGCCGCCCTGATGACGTCAGTGCCGGCCGGGGAGGCCGAAGCCCTGCTGGCGGACCTGTCCAGCTGGGGTCAGGTGACCACCATCGTCGAATCCGATGGCTCCATCTTCGAGGTGAAGGCTCCCTTCCCCAAGGGCAAGAACGCGCGCGGCTACTACAACCTGATGGGGCGGGACGGCGAACTGCACGGCCACCTCAAGCTCGACAACGTGGCGGGCATCGCCCTGGTCAGCAAGCTCTTCATGGGCAAGGAGGGGCACTCCTTCCAGTTCTTCGGCCACAGTGGCCGCTGCATTTTCAAGATCTACCTGGGCCGGGACGAGCAGCGTCATCTGCTGCCTGAGCAGGTGGAGCGTTTCATGGCCCTGCGCCGTCAGTATCAAGAGGAAGTGAAAGCATGAGTGAACGTCAGGAGCGCCTGCAAAACCGCCTGCAACCGGAGATCCGCGAGTTCCGCGACGGTTGCCGTACCCTGCAGCTCGCCACTGTGGATGGCGAAGGCAACCCCAATGCCAGCTATGCCCCCTTCGTGCTGCAGGAAGATGGATACTATGTGCTCATCTCCGAGATAGCTCGCCACGCCCGCAACCTGCAACAGGTGCCCAAGGTATCGCTGATGCTGATCGAGGACGAAACCGGTGCCCGCGAGCTGTTTGCCCGCAAGCGTCTGACCTTCGATGCGGTCGCCGAGGTGGTGGCCCGCGACGACGCACGCTGGGAGAAGGCCGTTGCGGCGCTGGAAGGGCGCTTCGGCGAGATAGTCAAAGGGCTCTCCAACCTCAAGGACTTCGTGCTGTTTAGGCTCAAGCCCGAGCAGGGACTGTTCGTCAAGGGATTCGGTCAGGCGTTCCGTGTCTCCGGCGACGAACTGGTGGACTTCGTTCACCTGGTGGAAGGGCACAAACGCATCGACAATGGCGCCGAGCTGACCAGCCCGGCGGATGAACCCGTTTGAGGGAACAATTAGCGAGATGAGAAAACGGGCAGCCTGGGCTGCCCATTTTGTTGTTATGTCCCGGGTTACTCTTGCCAGCCTGCCTGGTTGGGGAAGGCATCGCGATCGGCCTGGGTGGCGCTCTCGTTGCATTCCCCGCGGATCTTCCAGGAGGTCTGGCTGAGGACGATATAGCCGCTTCGGCAATACTTGCGCGTGGCCAGCATCTGGGTGAGCTGCTCGTCCTGCAGGGCTTCCCGGCGTTCCAGCAGGCTCTTGTCGCGGCGGCTCAGCCGGTTGTCATCTCCCTCCTGCAACCGGGTGGGCAGGACGTCGAGAGGGGCGGCCTCGAAGGTGAAGCGCTTGCTCCCGTCGTCGCTGATATGGGTGTGGAACAGGGGGGCCGGGCCATCGGGTGCTGCCCCCGGCAAGCCGGAGCAGGCGGTGAGCGCCGGTAACAGCAGCGTGAGGGCAACGGCAGAGAGTAGACGCACACAAGACTCCAATCGGGTGTTCACATCAGGACGGGCAGCTTAACACGCCCGCTCGGGTTGAATGGTGGCCAGCAGCTCATCCGTCGTGAGCAGGGTCACGCTTCTGCCTTGAGGCAGGCTCAGATGCCGCCACATGAAGTGGTGGTGCTGGATGATCTGCTCCGCACTCAGGTGCGGCCTGTCCGCCGTGGTATGGGCGTCGGTCACCGCAAAGGCGTCAAAGCCCCTGGCGGCGGCGCTGCGCAACGTGGTATCGACGCAAAAGTCGGTGGCACAGCCGCAGATGAGCAGTCTGTCTACCGACTGCTCTGCCAGCAGGAAGCCGAGCTCGGTGTCGAGGAAGCTGTCACAGGCGGTCTTGCGCACCCGGCTGTCGTGGGGAGACGGGGCCAGATCGGCGTGCAGTTGCCAGCCCGCACTGCCAGGTTCCAGCTCGGAACCCGGTTCGTCGTGTTGCACATAGATGACCCGTCCGTGTTGGCCCCGCACGCGATCGGCCAGACGATTGATGTTGGCGATGACCTGGGCATCCTGATGGCGGGGGTTATCGAACAACCCCTGTTGCATGTCGATGACGAGTAACACATCCATATGAAATCCTTGGGCTATTTTGAGGGTTGCAACCATTGGCTGCAGTCACGGCTTCGGGATTGATGCAGTGCGCCCATATCTTGCTTCATTTCCTTTGCATTTAGCCAGCGTTCCGGCAGGGGAGCGATGTGGACCCTGACGTCTGCGTCTCTCCCGGGGGCTGTCTCGTCACTGGTTTGCGGCACGATGAGTGCCACCTTGAGTGCCGGATTGCGGCTGGCGATGCGACTGGCGATCCCGAGTCCCCCCTCCACGTGGAAGTTGCCTGCGATATGCATGATGCGCCTGCCGGGATGCTTGCCCAGATAATCCACCATGCTTTCGGCCATGGTGTCGTCCCAGCTGGTCTGGGCGGCGAAGCGACGGGCGTTGCCGTCCGCATCCCCATGGTGCATGGAAGCCATGAACTTCTGGCGGTAGCCGTCATCCCCCAGAGTCAGCTCGCGGGCAAGCTGGCTGCGGCGATTGGCCGGCAGTTTGTCGAGCCAGGCCGGTCCCTCCTGACCGACGCAGCTCACCAGGGGTTTGGGGGCATTGGCGGCGATCACTGGCAGGTGCTGCGCCTTGGCAAACTCCACCAGAGGGCGGTAATCACTCTGGTAGTTGGGCCAGGCATGGCCATCTCGAATGAGGGCCGATTCGCCGATGCGTCCGGCCAGGTAGGCATCCAGCACCGGCTGATCGGCGCGGCTGAACTGCTCCATGGAGAGTACCAGGGCCCGGCCATCGGCTTGCGACATCTCGTCAAGCCCCGCCAGCAGACGTGCCTGCAACAGATGGATGGCCGGGTGAGTGTGAAGCTCCCCCACCAGCACGATGTCGGCATCCGCCACCCGCGCCACCGCCTGCTCGAAGGTCAACGCCTGCCCCTGGGCCGTATCGAGCCGTGCGTCATAGAGGGTCTCGGGTGGGGTGTTCTGCGACGTGGTGGCGCAGGCGGCCAGCAGCAGGGGCAGGGCGAGTAGGGGGAGTCGTCGGATCATGGTTACTCACTCAAGAAACAGGGGATGGGAAAAGGCTGCACCATGGGATGGCGGCATGGCGAGCGAAAAAGTGGCGCCAGTGTAAGGGGGAATGACGATAAAGTGAAATGAGAATGATTCACTTTATTATTGATCTTTGTCTCTGGCGGGGTAATATGCCTTCCGCTTGATAATAATTCTCAATAAGGACTTTGCAGTGGCGCACAACAACACCCCCTCCCTGATAGCCCTCGCCGTGGCGGCCGGGCTGATCTCCCCCACTTTCGCCGCAGACAAGAAAGCCGATGAAGTCATGGTCGTCAGCGGCTCCCGGATGGAACAGAAGCTGGAAGATGTTTCCGGTCCCATCGCCGTCATTACCTCGGAGCAGATTGAAGAGCAGGTCGTCAGCAACGTCGCCGATCTGTTCCGCTATGAGCCCGGGGTGAGCGTGCAGGGAGGAGCAGGAGATGCCCAAACCTTCACCATTCGCGGCATGAGCGAAAACCGGGTCAAGGTGGTGCAGGACGGTGTGCGCCAGAACGATGCCTACAAGAATGGCGGCGTGGGTCAGACCTACTTCGACACCGACATGATCAAGCAGGTGGAAGTGGCCAAAGGGCCGGCCTCGGCCGCTTACGGTTCCGATGCTCTGGGAGGCGTCATTGCCATCACCACCAAGGATGCTGGCGACTTCCTCAAGGGCCGCGACAGCTATCTGGATGCGACCACGGGTTATGCCTCCAGCAGCCACCAGAGAATGGCCGGCATCACGGGGGCGCTGCGCACCGGGGAAGTCGAGAACCTGCTGCGCTACACCTGGCGCGATGGCGGTGTCACCCAGAATTATGACGGCGACAAGAACGAGTTCGACATCGTCAGCCAGGCCGTGCTGTTCAAGAGCAAGTGGAATCTCTCCGATGATCAGTTCCTGAAACTGACGGTGGATTACTTCACCGAGGGGCAGGATCCGGATGCCATCGATCTGACCAAGGCGGGCTCCGTCTTCAACCAGCCCATTACCGACAAGGAGACCGACAACCTCTCCCTGGTACTGGATCATGGCCTCGCCCTGAACGCCCTCTGGGCGGATCGCGTGGACAGCAAGATCTACTACAGCCGCGCCAAGCAGACCCTGGATCAGTACGCTTCGTCCAAGTATCCGGTCATACCGGGCAACCCCTATGTGACCAAGAACTCCCTGGATCACAACGGTTTCGAGCAGGAGAGCCTGGGCGCCCAGGTGAAGTTCAACAAGGCGCTCGCCAGCCAGCGTCTGGCCTGGGGCCTGGAATACGAGCACACCGACAACGAGCGCACCCGCTTCAAGGGGCCGACCGTTCCGGGTGACTTCGTCGGCTACAACGAGCTGAGCTTCCCCTCCACCACCAGCGAGCGCAGTGCGCTCTGGGCCTTTGACGAGATCAAGTTCGGCGAGCGCTGGGTGCTGACCCCGGGCGTGCGTTACGACTACTACAAGATGACCCCGGACGAGGATCCCGCCTACACGGGCGAGAACATGAAGAAGATCTCCGAAGGGGAGTTCTCTCCCAAGCTGGGGCTGGTGTTCAAGGCGCACGAGGCGGCGAACCTGTTCGCCCAGTACAGCCACGGCTTCAAGGCGCCCATGTATGACAACGCCTTCTCCACCCTGAACCACCAGGCGTATGGCTATCGCATCGAGCCCAACCCGAACCTCAAGCCAGAGAGCAGCGACGGCATCGATCTGGGGGTGCGCGGCAGCCGTGGCGGGTTCAGCTATGAAGTGGCCACCTTCTACAACAAGTTCGACGACTTCATCGAACTGACGGCCGTGGGCACCGAAGGCCGTACCGCCCTCTATCAGTACCAGAACCTGGACAAGGCGACCACCAAGGGGGCCGAGGCCAAGGCGGACTACTGGTTGAACGAGCTGGTCAACGTCTGGGGCAACCTGGCCTACATCGAGGGCAAGGATGGCGAGGGCAACTACATCAACAGCCTGAGCCCCCTGAACGGCAGCGTCGGAGTGCGTCTGGAGCAGCCGAACTGGAACATCAACACCGCATTGCGCTTTGCCGACGACATGGACAAGGTGGGCAAGGATGCGCGAGGCAACGACAACATCAAGAGCGCAGGCTGGGGCGTGGTGGATCTCTATGCCCAGTTCAAGCCGGTGCAGGACCTGCAGCTCAACGTGGGGGTGTTCAACCTGTTTGACAAGGAGTACGTGAGCTACGAGAGCATCACCGGCCTTGCCGCCACCGCAGATACCAGCAAGCAGACCAAGCCTGGCCGCAACCTCAGTGCACGGGTCAAGTACGTGTTCTGATGGTCGTGGACCAGCATGAAGGAAAAGGGGCCCTCAGGCCCCTTTTGTCATGAAGGTCGGCGTCTGCAAAAAAGAAACCCGCCAGGGGCGGGTGGAAGGATTGCAACACTCATCAGGAAGCGGTGTTACCCAATAGACAGGGGGATGTGACAAAGGTTCAACTTTATTGATATTTATGGTTTTTATCTGTCATGCCGCCTGGGGATCCCCGCCCCGAAATCGGTTATCATTTGTGCCCCTTGTCATGCAGCCCGAGCCTCTATGCCCGCGTTCTCCTGGTTAGCCCTGTTTTTTGGTGCCTTCTACTTCGTTTATGGCGCCTACCTGCCGTTCTGGTCGCTCTGGCTGGAAGGCATCGGGGTGAGTACTGAACAGATAGGGCTATTGCTAGGGGTGGGCATGGCCATCCGCTTTGCCGGCAACCTGATGGTGATGGGGCGAGTCAAGGGAGCCGGCCAGTTGCTGCCCGTCACCCGGCTGCTCTGTCTGCTGAGTCTGCTGGCCTTCCTCGGTTTCTATCTGGGCCACAGCCTCTGGTGGCTGGTGGTGCTGACCCTGGCGGCCAACTTCATCTACCCGACCCTGATGCCCATGGGAGAGGCGCTTGCCACCCGTATGGTGGTGCAGACCCACCTCGACTACGGCAAGGTGCGGCTGTGCGGCTCCTTTGCCTTTATCGTCGCCTCCACCCTGGTGGGGGCCCTGGTGGGCAACTTTGGCAGCGACTGGGTGCTGCACACCATGGTGGCCGGGCTGCTGATCATGCTGGGGCTCAGCCTGCTGCCGCTGCGACCCGCCCCCCGGGAGCTGCAAGGGGAGCGGGCCAAGGCCTCGCTGCTCGTCACGCTCAGGTCGGCCCCGGTGCGCCGCTTCCTGCTCATCACCGCCCTGCTGCAGGGGAGCCACGCGGCCTACTACGGTTTCAGCGCCATCTACTGGAAGAGCGCCGGCTACAGCGGCACCCTGATCGGGTATCTCTGGGCTCTGGGAGTGGTGGCGGAGATCGCCATGTTCGCCGCGGACAAGCGCTTCCTCCAGCGCTTCGGCGCCCAGACGCTGTTTCTGGTGGGGGCCCTTGGCTGCGTGGTGCGCTGGGTGCTGCTCGGCAGTTCTACCGACCTGGCGGTGCTGGTGCTCGGCCAGCTGCTGCACGGGGTCACCTTCTGCGTCAGCCACCTCGGCGCCATCCGCTTCATGACCCGCCAGTTGCCCGCGGAGCAGCAGATCCCCACCCAGGCGCTCTATGCGGCCCTGGGCCTTGGCATGACGGTGGCGGCCCTGATGGCGATCTGCGGCGTGCTGTTCGAGCCGCTGGGGGGCGGCATCTTCTTTATCATGGTGCTGGTAGTGCTGCCGGTCTTCGTGTTGCGGCTGCGTGAAGAGAGCCCTGAACAGGGCCGATGACACAGGTCTGCCGGTCTCTGGCGCGGCAGGCCTCCGACTTATCTGGAAAAGGGAAGTAGAGAGATGCACCAAGGATGGCTGCTGATCGGGTTGTCGCTCGCCTATCTGGGCTTGCTGTTCCTCATCGCCTATGTGGCGGACAAGAACAAGCGCCGTCGCCCCAAGGGGCAGCCTCTGCTCTACAGCCTGTCGCTGGCGGTCTATTGCACCTCCTGGACCTTCTTCGGCACCGTGGGCCAGGCCAGCGAATCCCCCTGGTCGCCGGTGCCCATCTACCTGGGCCCCATGCTGGTGTTCCTGTTTGGCTGGCGCCTGCTGGCCCGCCTCATCCTGGTGGCCAAGCGCGAGCACATCACCTCCATCGCCGATTTCATTGCCGCCCGTTATGGCAAGTCCCAGCGCCTGGCCATGGTGATCAGCCTCATCGCCGTCATGGGGATACTTCCCTATCTGGTGCTGCAGCTCAAGGCGATCGTCACCGGGCTCGATCTGCTGATGGCCAACAGCACGGGGGTCAGCCCCACCAGCAACATGGCGGAGCTGGCGCTGGGGGTCACCCTGCTGCTGGCCCTGTTCAGCATTCTGTTCGGCACCCGCAACCTGGATGCCACCGAGCACCACAGGGGCATGGTGGTGGCCATCGCCTTCGAGTCCGTGGTCAAGCTGCTCGCCTTCATGGCGGTGGGGGGCTTTGCGCTCTGGCTCATCATCGCCAGACCGAGCGAGGCGCGTACCCTGGTGGCGGGCGACTTCCTCGATGCGGTGGTGGCGGTGACGCCGGGCGGCCTGCTGGAGCTCGCCATCTACACCCTGATCGCCATGTGCGCCGTCATCTGCCTGCCGCGCCAGTTTCACGTGACCGTGGTGGAGAACAACCAGGGGCAGGATCTGCACTGGGCCCGCTGGATCTTCCCCCTCTATCTCTTCCTGATGGGGCTCTTCATCTGGCCTCTGGCGCTGGCAGGCAAGCAGTGGGTCGGGGCAGACATGGCCTCGGATACCTATGTGATAAGCCTCCCCATGTCCCTCGGATTCGACGGCATGGCGATGCTGGCATTTCTCGGCGGCACCTCGGCGGCCACCGGCATGGTGATCGTCTGCACCATCGCCCTGGCCATCATGGTGAGCAACGATCTGGTGTTGCCGGTCCTGCTGCGCCGGGTCTGGCAACAGGGGCGGGATGAGCGCCTGATGCGGTTGCTGCTGCAGGTGCGTCGGGGTGCCATCTTGCTGATTTTGCTGGCGGCCTGGGCGCTCTATCTCTGGCTCGGGGATCTCACCAGTCTGTCGCGCATCGGCTATCTCTCGTTCGGGGCCGTGGCCCAGTTCGCACCGGCCCTGCTGCTCGGCCTGTACTGGCGTCATGGCAATCGCAAGGGCGTCTATCTCGGGCTCGCCCTCGGGGTCAGCCTCTGGTTCGTGACCCTGCTGGCGGAGAGCGGACTGCTGGCTGGCTCCCCTCTCGAAGCCCTGCTGGCGCCCCCAGACTGGCCGGCGGTGCGGGATCTGAGCCTGGGGGCCTGGTGCCTCTTCCTGAGTCTTCTGCTCAACCTCGCCGGCTATGTGGCGGGCTCCCTGCTGTCACGGGCGGCGGTGAGCGAGCGGCTGCAGGCAGCCAACTTCGTCGGCAAGACGAGCCGGGATACCTCGGCGCTTTATCATGCGCGGGTCTCGGTGAAGGAGCTGGAGATGCTGGCGGCCCGCTTCGTCGGTTCCAGCCGCGTCAAGCGGGCCTTCGGCCGCTTCGCGGGCGAACGGGGAGGCACCCTGGCGCCCCAGATGCAGGCCTCCGCCGAGCTCATCGCCCACACGGAGCGACTGCTGGCCGGGGTATTCGGTACCTCGTCCGCCCGCCTGGTGCTAGCCTCTGCCCTGCAGGGACGCAACATGCAGCTCGAGGAGATCGCGACCATAGTGGACGAGGCCTCCGACATGTTCCGCTTCAACCGCGGCCTGTTGCAGGGGGCAATCGAACACATGGGGCAGGGGATCTCCGTGGTGGACAGGGAGCTCAGGCTGGTGGCCTGGAACCGACGCTACATCGAGCTATTCTCCTATCCCCCCGGTCTCATTCAGGTGGGCCGTTCCATCGAGGAGATCATCCGCTACAACGCTGGACAGGGGTTGTGCGGCCAGGGAGACATCGAGGCCCAGGTAGCGCGGCGGGTTGCCTTCATGAAGCGTGGCAGCCCCCATGTCTCGGCGCGGGAGCGTCCCGATGGCCGGGTCATCGAGATGCAGGGCAACCCCATGCCTGCGGGGGGCTTTGTCATGACCTTCACCGACATCACCCCGTTCAGGGCGGCGGAGCGGGTGCTGCGGGAAGCGAACGAGCACCTGGAGGCGCGGGTGGCCGAGCGCACCCACGAGCTCTCCGAACTCAACCGCCAACTGCTGCTGGTAAACCAGCAGGTGGAGCGGGCCAACCAGTCCAAGAGCCGGTTCCTTGCGGCGGTGAGCCACGACCTGACCCAGCCGCTGAACGCGGCCAAGCTCTTTACCTCCTCCTTGCTGGAGATGCTGCCCCCGGAGGACGAACCGGCTCGCATCGCTCGCCACATCGACGACGCCCTGGGGGCGACCGAGGATCTCATCACGGATCTGCTGGACATCTCGCGCCTCGAGGCGGGCAAGTTCAAGGCGAAGAAGCTCGATTTCGCCCTGAGCGATGTGCTGGACAATCTCAAGGCGGAATTCGGCGTGCTGGCCCAGGCCGGTGGGATCCAGTTCTCCGTGGTGGAGAGCCGCCTTGCGGTCTACAGCGATGTGCGCTTGCTGCGGCGGGTGTTGCAGAACTTCCTCACCAACGCATTTCGCTACAACCCCGGCGGTCGGGTGCTGCTCGGCTGTCGCCGCATGGGGGAGAAGGTGCGCATCGAGGTGTGGGATAACGGCCCCGGCATCCCGGAGGGCAAGCAGGAGGCGATCTTCGACGAGTTTTCCCGCCTCGATCACTCCCGCACCGCCAGGGAGCAGGGGCTTGGCCTCGGGCTCGCCATTGCCCGCGGCATCTCGCTGGTGCTGGGTCATCAGCTCTCCCTGCGCAGCTGGCCCGGAGCGGGGTCCGTTTTTGCCATCACCCTGAACCTCGCGACCCGGCCCGTCATCCCCAGCCAGGTGACGACCCCGGCCCTGCGGGACAGCCAGCTGGAAGGGGTCAGGATCCTCTGCATCGACAACGAGGAGGATATCCTCATCGCCATGGCCTCGCTGCTGGGACGCTGGGGCTGCGAGGTGCGCTGTGCCCAGAGCCAGGAGCAGGCGGAAGAGATCATCGGCGGCGGCTTCCTGCCTGCGCTGGTGCTGTCGGATTATCACCTGGATGACGGCAAGACCGGGTTGCAGGCGCTGCACATGATCAGGCTGGCCCACGGCAACGGTATCGGCGGCATCATCATCAGTGCGGATCGCAAGAGCGAGTTGCAGGCACAGATCCGTGAGCACGGCTTTGGCTACGTGAGCAAACCGGTCAAACCTCTCAAGCTGCGCGCCCTGATGAACAGCCTGCTGATGCCGGTTCAGTGACTGGTCTCACAGAATCGAGCATTGGCTGAACATTTTTTTGATGCCATCCAGGCGCCATGATCGACGATGATGATGCCTATTTCGTCGCCATTTTCCGGATTTGGTGATAATTGAGTCTTGTTGGGTGTCACTTTTGGCAGGTGGCACCCGGGCGACTCTCCTCTATAGTCATTCGGCGATTATTTTTGGTTCTTCGCGGGATCTTGGGGAAGTGGAAGTTGACAGACAGGGTGCTGGTAAACTGGCTGTCTCCAAACACACCACCACCATCACCCT